>JAQUBU010000001.1 GCA_028686565.1 Syntrophomonadaceae bacterium | reverse complement strand
AAGGCATTAGGGGGAGGAATGTTTCCTCTGGGAGTTTGTATGAGTACGCAAAAGGCTTGGAATGATGAATTCGGTATGCTGCATAGTTCTACCTTTGCCAACAACAATGTAACTTGTGCGGTTGGCAGTGCCGTTTTGCATAGGCTTCTTCAGGATGATCGGCAGCTTGTCAGCGAAGTGAAAAACAAAGGCGATTATTTACTCCGCAAAATGACGCTGCTAGCCCAAGCCTACCCGGAAGTAGTCAAAGAAGTAAGGGGTCTTGGTTTAATGGCGGGCATGGAGTTTAAGGAGTTAAATGATTGTGGTTCCTTTGATATGGCTTATTTAGCTGATCAGGGCGGATTCACCACTCTTTTGGCCGGTTTTTTGTTAAATGTTTATCATATTCGGGTAGCCCCTTATCTGAATAATTCTATGACATTACGTCTGGAACCAACTTTGACCATTACTTATGAAGAAATTGACAGGGTAATGCAGGCACTAGATATGATATGCAAAATAATGACTAAACAAGACTATGCTAAATTATACCGATATTTAATCGATGATTATTCCAAACCAGTTATGATCGAGGACTATCGCCATTTGACCCGCCGGGTTAAATTCTTTCCTGTGCGACCAACATCTGGCAAAACCGGCAAATTTGCTTTTGTTATTCATTATCCTGCTCCGGAAGATGTGGTTGCCAATAATCCATCATTTGCGAAATTCAGTCGTAACGAAATATATCAGTTTATGGACTGGCAGAGTTCATTGGACGAGCCTGGTATCTGTTGTCATATGCCAGCCATAAAATCATTAAATGGCGATAAAGCAGAAGGCTGGTTCGTAGGTATACCATATGGTGCACGAGAACTTATGAAACTGCCCCGCGAAGAGACTATTGAGGTAATTAAGAAAGCAGTTGACACCGGACGTGAATTAGGTGCAGATATTATAGGGTTGGGAGCGCTTACTTCCGTAGTAACCCGGGGAGGAAGAGCGGTTTTAGGCCGCAATGTAGCTATTACCAGCGGCAACAGCTTTACTACCCTGATGGCAATGGAAGCATTGTTTTCAGGAGCAGAAAAAATGCACATTAGCAAGAAAAATGCATGGGGGGCTGTAGTTGGTGCTACAGGTTCGATTGGCCGTGCCTGTGCTTTATTGCTTTCGGAAGAACTTAGCAGGATAACTCTTTTAGGCAATCCTGACCATATTAATAGCAGCAGGAGACGTTTAAGCAGTCTGGCAGGTGAAATAATTGCTTTGGCTTTCCGGCGAAGAGCTGCTGGGAAATGCACTGGTCTGGCTTCCTGGCTGGATAAGCTATTGGAAGACACAGAAAAAAACAACCTCTTGTTATCTGAAAATCTTAACCACAAGCTGCTTGACGGACAGGGAATAAGCCTGGAGGATTTGGAAGAAATCAGTATTTGTCTGAATATTGAATGCCCGTTAAAAACCAGTCTTGATATTCCCGGAACTTTGTTGAAATGCGATATGATAGTTGCAGCCAGCAGTTCTCCTGAATATATAATTTATCCTCAGCATTTGCGTCCTGGAGCAGTAGTATGTGATGTTGCCAGACCTGCTGATGTAGCACCTGAAGTTTTTAATCAACGGGATGATGTCCTGATTCTTGAAGGGGGGCTGGTGCAATATCCTGAAGCAATAGCATTTGGTCCCAACCTTGGTTATCGCGATGGAGTAAACCTGGCTTGCCTGTCCGAGACGGTTTTATTAGCACTGGAAGGTGATTATCAGGATTATAGCATTGGCAGCAAGTTATCGCTGGAGACTTTGGAATACATGCGTATGCTTGGACTTAAGCACGGATTTGGGCTTGCGGGCTTGATGATGGACAGCCGGGAAATTACCGATGAAGAAATCGAAAAGATATATCAGAATTCACTGCACCTGAGAAAAGTTCAAAATCTGTAAGGTAAGGGGACACACCAGCTAATGAAAGGGGACACACCAGCTAAGGAAAGGGGACACACCTCCGCTGGAGGAATGTCCCCATGGCAGGAATGTCCCATGGCGGGAATGTCCTATGGCGGGAATGTCCTATGGCAGGCCCCCAATCGGCGTCCCCAATGGTTGACTACACCTTTGCTTGATTGTGCTCCAAGGTGACACTGCAGTCCCTGCTGCGGGGGGAGAATGCCCCTGACGTATGATTGAATGATTGAAACTAATATTTAAGTGTCATGAAATATTGAAGCCGAAGTAAGGAAAGGAATATAATAAGGGATAGATATAAACATGGGAGGGCTATCTGGTGGATCTTAAAGAAATCATTATTCGGGAAGACGGGAAATGGTATTTTGGCGGAGCGGAAATGTTTAGACGCAATATACTTAACATTCTGGCTTCACATATTGAAAAAACAGGGGATGGCAGTTATTGCATCAAATTGGGTGAGGACATAAATCCCATAACAGTTGAAGACTGTCCTTTTTTAGCTACTGGTTATATTGAAGAGGTTAATGGCAAAGTTAAATTGCGTTTTCACGATTTGCAGGAATTTGCTTTGGAACGCGAATTGAAGCTGACTTTGAAGGGTGATGTACCATATATTGATTTTAAATGGGAAGCTGATACCCGCTTAAGCCGCGGCGTATATTGGAAGCTAAGCGAATTCTTTGATTTTAGAGGGGAAGATATTTATATCATTCCTCCCGGAATAACTAATTAACCTGACAATTTTTTAAAATTAGTTCTGATTTAATAGAAAAAATGCAAAAATATATTTATTGCATTTTTTTTACTAGAGATTATTTTGATTTTTGAAGATAGTTTATATGATCATAGTATTGCTTAAATTGAATCCTATGAATATGAGTTTAAGAAACTGGAAGGAAAGCAGTAGCTTTCCTTCCTTATTTAATTAGAAATATAAGTTTCGTAGTTGACATATTAAGCGACACAACTAAATTGTCATTGCTGAGGCAAAGCTGCTCCCTTCATAGCTATGAAACTAGAGTACTTGTTGTTGCGAGCGCAGCGCCATCCTGTCATTGCTATGAAACTAGTGTGCTTGTCATTGGGAGGAGCGCAGCGCTTTCCTGTCATTGCGAGCGCAGCGCGGCAATCAATTACGGGGGAAGATTGCCGCGCTGCGCTCGCAATGACAGGAAAGCTATTTCATAACAATGACAGGAAAGCTATTTCATAACAATGACAGGAAAGCTATTTCATAACAATGACAGGAAAGCTATTTCATAACAATGACAGGAAAGCTATTTCATAACAATGACATACAAGATAGCTCGCGACGCCTGTAGCTCGACCCTTTTATTATGCCGATTGGGGACATTCCTGCCATGGGGACATTCCTCCGCAGGAGGTGTGTCCCCTTTCATTATAGTCTTCCGATATGCGGAGGTCGGAAACGGGACTCGCTTATTGTAAGGGCTTTATCGATTCCAGCCAGCATTTTGTCACGGTCTCCGGGGATTATTCCCTGTACATTCCAGTAATTGTTTATATGATCACTGAATACCTGACTGTTATCACAATTGAGATTTTCCACAAGAAGTCTGACTTCCCGCAAAGCTTCGTGGGGAGTAAGAAGTTGGAAATTATCATTGTGATAATCCTCAAACAGAGGGGTCGCGGGCATGGGAATGAAGGTTCGCAAACGAATATAATCAGGGCTGAAGGCACTTAATGTAAGGGCACTATTAAGTGCATGTTCCCTGCTTCGTTCCTTTCCTCCGATCCCCACAAGAAAATATTCGCTTACTTCTATCCCAGCTTCCTTTAACTTCATACCCGAAGAAATAATTTCTGCCGAGTTGGTACCCTTATTTATCCGTGCCAGGGTGATATCATCTCCGCTTTCCATACCCATATGCAAACGGCGCAATCCAGCTTTTCCAAGCTGTCCCAATTCTTCGCTGCTTTTTTTATTTACAAAACGAGCTGAACCGTATAAAGTAATACGTTCCAGATGAGGGAAAAGATAATGGGCGTATTCGAAAATTTCCAGCAACTGATTGACTTTCATAATAATTGTATTGCCGTCAGCGAAAAAAATGGATTCTATATACTGCCCGTAATGATTGCGTGCAGCTAATAGATCTTCCTTGATATCCTGAACCGGTCTTATCCTAAAAGTACTGTCTTTATAAAGCGAACAAAATGTGCACCGGTTGTGCGGACATCCGATGGTAGCCTGAATAATCAGGCTACCAGATTCACTGGGAGGGCGGTATACAGTTCCTTCATAACGCATTTTTTAAGATCCTCCTTTAATAATCAAAGTGAGGGGTAAATCTTTAGAAGAAAGTAGCTATTATCACTGCCTGACCTACTCTTTCTCTTGATCTCCTTTGCTTTTTTACTTACTCAACTTTAGCAGTTGTCATTGAAAGCAATGAATTTCTGTCAAGTGCGAAAATTGTATTCTTATATAAAAGAGTTACAACTACATTAACAAATCTCTTGAATATTTAAAAGATTGTTAGTATCTATCCAATTATTGAAGTTGTTTAGAATTGAAAAAAACGATAATATAATACTAATAGCTTATTAATACTGTTAAAATACGCGGACTATTTATCATAAAACTGCAAGAGCAGAGACAATGGGGTATTGAAATGACGGTAAAATTACTGATTGTAGATGATGATGAACGGGAAAGAATAGTTCTGCGCTATTTGTTGGAACAGATTGGTGATATCCAGATAGTTGGTGAAGCAGTGCATGGATTGGAAGCTTTGCTGCTTTGCCAGGAAAGAAGGGTTGACCTGGTTTGTCTCGATATTGCCATGCCGGAAATGGGTGGACTCGAAACCGCAGCTAAATTAAAAGAATTAAAAAATCCGCCCTTTTTTGCTTTTATCACGGCCAGACCTGATATGGCAGTTAAAGCTTTCGAAATGGGTGCCCTGGATTTTATAGTAAAGCCAGTTGAACAGAGCCGGATTAAAAAAACTATCGATAAAGCTAAATTACAAATAGCGCACAGGGATGTAATTGAAGATATGGTTAGCCAGCATTTGAAAGCAAGAATTGATTTAATTCTGGAGCGCTGTAAAGATAGCGAATTATACTCCGGCAAGCTTTTTATAAGAGAGAAAGGGAAAATAAGCTTCGTTAACCAGACAGATATAATATTTTGCGAAAGTCAGGGTAAAAAGGTCTTGATTTGTACAGATAAACAAGACTATGTGAGTAATTACACTTTAAACTCTCTGGAAAAACGATTGGATGAAAGGTTGTTTTTTAGAGCTCACCAAGCATTTATAGTGAATATCGATTATATTCGAGAGGTTATTAATCTGGGAGAAGGCTCATATATTATGCATTTGGAGAACTGTCAGAAAGATATTATATTAAGCAGATCCAAGGCAAAATTATTAAAAGACAAAATGGGAATGTATTAGTGCAGGTTATGACCAAAAAATGATAGTACAAACCAAGAAAAAGATGGTGCATACAGGAATTGGGGAAGACATAAAACCTGAAACTGATGTTTGGGTTTCTTGGAACCGTTGCAGGAAAAGGCTTTGCGGCTACGGCCTTTTCAATTTATTCAATTTTATTAAGAAAACCCATAAATAAAACATCCGAGATAGAAGCTAATGCAAAGTATCCAAATTATTAAACGAATTGTAACAAACATAGAGAAAAAAATCACAAAATAGATTATACTAAAGATAATTTAAAAGTGCGGTAAGAATAAAGCTAAAAGAAAGGGGGAGACTTAAAAGGTAATTGGATATTTAATATCTGGGTTCGGATTACAGTGTAGTAACTGGTGACAACAGCGGATTAACTTTTAGTACCCCTAATCACGAGAGGAGCGTAGTAGATTGAAACTTTGACGATGTTTAAGGCATGATAGATTGGAGTGAGGCCCATGATACCATTTTATAAGCTTGAACGATACGAGGGAAACGAACCCCTTTTTAATTTGATTATAATGTCAATAGTCTCTAGTTATGTTGGAGAACCGTTACATGTTCATGCAGAAGGAGTCAGGGGTACCGGCAAGACTACCATCGCCCGGGCCGCGAGAGGGATTCTACCTTTGATCACCCGTATAAAGGGTTGCATATACAATTGCGATCCTCAAGATCCTCATTGCCCACAGCACAAAGATATGAGTGAAGCGGAATTAACAGCTATCGGTACTGAAGAAATACCAATGCCATTTTTGGAAATATCACAATCTGCGAAGGTCGGCACTGTAGCAGGAAGTATTGACTTGGCCAAGTTGACCGATCCCCTGCATCCGGAAGCTCGTTTGCTCCCGGGCTTAATTCCCCAAGCCCATCGAGGGATTATATTTATTGATGAAATAAACCGTTTGGCTGATACCTCACCAGAAATAACAGATATTTTACTCGATGTAATGGGTAACAAACCAGGACATATTCAGATTGAAGAAGCCGGCTTGCCAGTAATTGAGATACCGGTAAGTGTTTCGGTTTGGGCTGCTTCAAATCCTGATGAAGAACCTGGTCCTCTGGAAGAGATCAGAAGGCAGCTTTCGGATCGTTTTGACATGGTATATTATATGGGCAGACCCGATTCAGTTGATGCAATATCCCGTATCCTTAAGGAAAATTCGCATACCTTTAAAGTAAGCCAGGCTAGAAAACAGCAAATAGGCAAAGAAGATGACGCCCAAAATGATGTTTATCGCCAAAAAATAATTAAATGGGCGCAGACTTATGCGCAAATTGACCTGCCGGATTTTCTCCGCAATTATATTTCTCGTTTATATATCAAACACAATCTTGAAAGTATCAGGGCTACCGAGGCTATGCAGCAGGGTGCACTTCTCCACAGTGTAATAAAGGGCCGTGATAAGGCAACCATCACTGATGTTACCGATATGATTCCGCTAGTTTTGAAACATCGTGTAAATGGTGATGTCCTGGTTCGTATGATAAATGATGTAGATAACAAGGGCACTAAAGAAGGCATATTAAGCTTTAAGAGCAAGAAGAATAAAAAGGACGAAGAAGAGTCAGCCGCAGATTATTTCCAGCAAGTAGCCCGACCGCTCAAAGACATGAGCCGGGGAGAACTGGTGAATACCGAGAAAACCTTAACCCCAACTTGATTATGAAAGGGGGCAGGTCTTATGCTAGGTGAACATACCAATGTTGAAAAAACTGCATCGGTTGGCAATTATTTAAGTCTTTACTTTGGGCAGAACCAGGGCGTAAGGCTGGGTGAAAGCACGGTAGTTAGTCTCCGGGCCCATGCTCGCATGCCTGAGAAAAGAGTAAAAGGACAGATAAAAATTCTAATCAACCGTGATGCTGGAAAAACCTATTTAGATTACGTGGATGTTAATCAGATAGTTCATATCGATGTTTATCATCAGCCTGGAAATATTGATCCCCGTCAGATAGCCAAGGCGATATTTTGGGCTATGGATGAATACTTTCTGGAAAAAGAACCGCAATTGCAGTTTGCAGAAGATGAGCGGATGAAAATGGTGTTTGAATACGCCAAAAAGATTATGGTAGTCAGCAATTCGGGTAAAGGGATTATTTTCGACCTATTTCAGGATAATGTTAAACCTTTTAGAGCGGGTGAAGAAGGTTGGGATCATGTTCATATACTGGCGCATTTGAACCGGGAAGAGTATTATCTGGTCTATCTTATTGCTGAGATTGTTGAAGAAGTTATTTTGGCATCGGGTATCAAATTGGCCAAGGTCCGAAACATTATTCATGGTAACCAGAAACAGCAGGAAGAAAGCTTTGCCGGATACATCAAATTACCATGGAAAAACTTTAAAGGCCAGAATGCCCTTCAATTACCCGATAAGGAAAATGTTAATCAACTAATTCTTAAGCTGGCGGAAAAATTCGGCGGTGTAGATGAGATCGAAGAATTCATGGAAAATTATTCGACCAATATATTCAAACGCAAGGGAATTGAACAGCAAAAGAAAAAGTGGGGCGATGTTGAGCATTTCCTGGAACAGTTGGAAGAATTGGGATTAATGAAGGATACTATTCTGGGCAAGGTTTTAACCAAGAATGGATATAAATTGAAAGAGTTCGTTATAAACCATAAATGTGAACTTGAAACCGATATACGTCGCAATATGCGTAAAATGCCGTCAGGAGGGAGCAGTAAGTTCCGCAAGTTAGGCCAAACCGAGCCTAAGAGTGCACATGTGGAATTCACGAATCGCAACAAAACCATTAACAACGTAGATAAAAACTGGTCAGGAGACTTGGCTGTACCGCAGACTATTATTCAAGCAACAAAAAATAGTTTCCTGAGAAATGATGGGCATTTTACCATCAAAAAAGAAGACTTGCATCATTATACAAAGAAAACCTATGTTCCAATTGATGTTTGTCTTTTAATTGATGCCAGCGGCAGCATGGCAGGAGATAAGCGGCAGGCTGCGTGCTACTTGGCCCAAAACCTCCTTTTGTCAGGTAAAGAAAAAGTAGCCGTAGTAACATTCCAAGAGCGTAATAGCGAGGTGGTAGTTCCCTTCACACGCAACCAGAACGTTTTGAATAAAGGGTTGTCAACAATTAGTCCGGCCGGATTGACCCCTTTGGCGGATGGAATTATTGCAGCAGTTAACTTAATCAAGAACAACAAGGTTAAAAATCCTCTATTGGTTCTAATAACTGATGGCATTCCTAATATTCCGCTGTGGACCATGGATGCCCAGGCAGATGCATTGACGGCAGCCAATGAAATACTGGAAAATAAGATCCATTTTATATGTATTGGCTTGGAATCAAACCGATTCTATATGGAGAAATTAGCCAATAGGGCTGGCGGAGCCCTATATCTGGTAGATGACCTTAACAAGGAAAATCTAATTAATATTGTTCGTCATGAAAAGAAGAGTATGTTGGAAAACGACAAAAGAATGGCATAATAGCGAAAAATAGACATCTTCGCTTGACAAATTTGCAGATATTTTGCTAAAATGTAAAGCAATAACTTGAAGGCATAATCAGGGGTAGACAATCCTTGATTTGTTTTAATAACTCCTCCTTCATAAAGGGAATACCAAAGGTATTCCCTTTTTTTTCATATATTGTATTTTGAATGCATAATTTGCGAACTGCCCTCGTATGTTAGAACAGAAGTAATACAGGGAGGTTTGGAAATATGAGCAGAAAAGTCATTACAGTTCTTGCAGTTATTATTGTGGCTATTTGTTTGATGAGCGGAGGTTGTTATTCCCCTCCAGTAAGCAGCAATATCGATGCATTAAAGGATCTGATCAAGCTGGTCCCGGAAAATGAAAAAATACAGGAAAGTAAAAAGCAACAAAAGGTTGAACTGCCTGATCCCAAAACTGCAGTTGGTGAAACCATTTCCGTTAAACTATATTTTGCTCGTTCAGGACAAGAAGGGTTAGGGGTTGAAAACCGGAGTATTGCCAAGACTCAGGGAATAGCACGTAAAACCATGGAAGAGCTATTAAAAGGGCCCCAAGGGCAGGAATTTTTAGCTGTCTTTCCTCCTGGGACTACCTTGCGGGATATTAATATTACGCAAGATGGAATATGTATTGTTGATTTAAGTGCTGAGGTTAAGGCAATAAAAAGCAAGCAGGAAGAAGAACTGATGGTGCAGGCGATCAGCAATACTCTGGGGCAGTTCCCCAGTGTCAATGAAGTAGCTTTCATGATAAATGGGCAGGAAGTTCAAAGTATAATGGGGGAATAGACCTGCTTTTTTCGGTTAAACCAGCCTTGAACCAACAACTAAAAAGTAAAGTGGGGCGAGGATAGGGGAGGCGGTGGTTTCTAATCCCCCGCCTCCTTGCAGCGGTGCAGAAGAAACTGCTCCGCAGTTTCTTCTGCACCGCTTAAATATCGCTTCTGGAATATATCCTGTAAAAGTGTTAAATTATTTAAGGAAAGAGAGCAATAATAAAAGAGGTGTAAGTGAATTGGAAAATAACCAGCCCATTGGCGTTTTTGATTCCGGTGTGGGTGGATTAACCGTTGTAAAATCTCTGCTGGATAAACTTCCCCAGGAGAGATTTATTTACTATGGAGATACAGCCCATCTTCCCTATGGGAATAAATCTGAAGAACAATTGTTTAGTTATGCACACAAGATAATAACTTATTTAAACAGCAGAAATGTAAAAGCTATTATCGTTGCTTGCGGTACCCACTCCTCAGTTACCCTGCCGGTAATATCCAAGGATTATACCTTGCCTTTACTGGGAGTGGTAAAGTCTGGTGCCAGGGCAGCCGTTCGCCTTTCGCACAAAGGCAAAATAGGTGTTCTGGCCACCCGGGCAACCGTAAACAAACTGGCCTACACTGAGCAAATCATAAAAATAAATCCCGCCTTGGAGGTTATAGAAGTTGCTTGCCCTCGTTTTGTGCCGCTGGTGGAGTCCGGACAACTGGAAGGCAGCGAAACCCGCGAAGCAATTGCAGAATATATTGGCCCTCTCCTGGAAAAAGGAGTAGATACCATTGTATTGGGCTGTACTCACTATCCCTTTCTGGCTTCGCTGATTCAAGAATATGCAGGTAAAGAAATCAAGCTGGTTGATCCTTCCTGTGAGACTATAGATGAGCTTGCCGATATCTTGAACACTGAAAAATTGCTTAATACCAGCAAGCAAAGACCGGGCGGGGAGTTTTATGTCAGTGGTCAAGATGACTCGTTCTATCATGTTGGCAGATTATTAATTGGTGATACTATAAAAAAAGTATATAAGCTTGATTTGGATTGAGGGCATAAAGATATGAATAAAATAGCATTTACTACCAGTATTCCAGTGGAGATTATTCTTGCGGCTGGGAAAATCCCGGTGGATCTAAACAACCTCTTTATTAGTGCGCAAAGACCTCAATCATTAGTTGAAATTGCAGAAGAAGCAGGATATCCCCGCAACACCTGTGGCTGGATAAAAGGTTTATATAGTGTTAGCCTGGAAAGTGATATGGAGGCCATAATAGCAGTAATGCAGGGAGATTGCAGCAATACTCAGGCACTGATGGAAACTCTGCAGCTTAGAGGCCTTAATATCATACCTTTCGCGTTTCCCTTTGACCGGGACCGGGAAATGCTTAAAGCACAGATTAATAAGATGATGAACTACTTCCAGGTAAGCAGTGATCAAGTTGCCAAGGTTAAATCTGATCTGGATGGAATTCGCCAGTTGTGTATTGAACTTGATGACATGACATGGCGTGATAACCTGGTTAGCGGATTCGAAAACCATTATTATCTGGTTTCCTCCAGTGACTTTAATGGCAATCCGGATAAATTTGCCCGGGAACTGCAAAATTTTATCAGCACGGTCAGGAAGCGCAAGCCTTTAAAAGAGCAAGTGCGTCTGGCTTATATAGGGGTTCCGCCTATTTTTCCCGATATTTATGATGTGCTTGAAACTATGGGAGCCCGGGTAGTATTTAATGAAATACAGAGACAATTTTCCATGCCTGCTGCCACGGATAACATAGTTGAACAATATTTGATTTATACTTATCCCTATGGAGCTTTTGCCCGTTTACGCGATATTGAAGAGCAGTTGGCTAAACGAAAAGTAGATGGCATTATTCACTACACCCAAACATTTTGTTTTCGTCAAATAGAAGATTTAATTTACCGGGAAAAGCTGAAATTACCTATTTTAACTGTTGAAGGGGACAAGCCTGGAAAAGTGGATGCAAGAACTCGTATGCGACTCGAATCTTTTGTTAATATGCTTAAAAGGTAGGGGTGAGCGGTAGATTTGTGATAACCCTAACACATCATTTTTTACTTAAGAAATAGGAAGGTTATACAAGTGATAGGAATAGACCTGGGTTCGCGAAGTGTTAAAATCGTACAAATGTACAATGGCAATATAATTCAGCGGGCAATTTTTGATACTATAGAATTCTACCGAAAGTTTGCCTGCATGGGGAAGAGTGCCTTGTACCCTGCGGGCACTACTGATGCTCGCTTAAGCTCGCAATTAATGATGCACCCTGCGGGCACTACTGATGCTCGCTTAAGCTCGCAATTAATGATGCACCCTGCGGGCACTACTGATGCTCGCTTAAGCTCGCAATTAATGATGCACTTGGATTTTGAAAAATTGGGTTTTGAGAAGGACTGTTTAATTGCCACTGGTTATGGCAAAATTGCCGTTCAAGTAGAAGGGGCTAAACAAATTCCTGAAATTCAAGCCCATGTAGCAGGGGCGATTTTTCAAAGTTCGCGAAGTGATTTTACTTTGCTGGATATCGGGGGACAGGATACAAAAGTTGTCCAGGTAAGAGACGCCCATGCGGTTGACTTTCTGACCAATGACCGTTGTGCTGCCAGTTCCGGGCGGTATATGGAGAATATGGCTACAGTTCTGGGGATGAGCCTGGAAGAATTATCATCCTGGGAGCAAGAACCGGTTGAACTGAATTCCACCTGTGCCATATTTGGCGAGACCGAAATAATAGCCAGAATAGTGGAAGGACACCCGTTATCTCATCTGGCTGCGGGGATTAATTATGCTCTCTACCGACGTGTAGCAACAATGTTGAAAAAACTTAAAAGCGATATAATACTCCTTTCCGGGGGAGGTGCCTTGAATTCTGCACTAAGAAATATTATCGCCCGGGAAACAAGATGTGAAGTTTATAGCCTGCCGGAGCCCCAGTTAAATGGAGCCATAGGTTGTTGTATGTATGAACACAAGGAGGACTAAATGCGCCAGATAGATGTAAAACAAATTACGCAGACCGTAAAAGAAGCCGTAATGCAAGCCAACATCAGTTTGCCCCCCGACATTATTCAGGCTTTGCAGGAAGCTTCAGACAAGGAAAGCTCCCCAAGCGCCAGGCGCTTCTTGAAAATAATACTGGAGAATACTGAACTGGCGGTTCAAGAAAACATGGCACTTTGCCAGGATACCGGCATGGTAGTGGTTGATGTGGAACTTGGTCAGGAAGTTATTATACAAGGCGGGTACTTAAACGAAGCTATCAACCTGGGAATAAGAGAAGGTTATCAACAAGGGTTTTTTAGGAAATCGGTGGTGAACGATCCTTTTCAAAGAATAAACACCGGAGATAATACTCCTGCTATAGTACATTGTAACCTGGCGGAAGGTGACAAGCTTCGAATTACAGTACTGCCTAAGGGGGCCGGAAGCGAAAACATGGGTCAGTTAAGTATGTTAAAACCTGCTCAAGGTATTAATGGGGTGAAAGATTTTATTTTAAAAGTAGTTAGAGATGCTGGCGGGAACCCATGTCCGCCAATTATTGCAGGGGTTGGGGTAGGAGGCAATATGGAAAAAGCTGCTTTGCTGGCTAAAAGGGCTTTGTTGCGTCCGGTAAATATTCGCAATTCCCGAAATGATTTAGCCAGACTTGAAGAAGAAATGCTTAAAGCAGTTAATGAACTGGGCATTGGTCCACAGGGAATGGGGGGCAATACAACAGCATTGGCGGTCAATATTGAGGTTTATCCTACTCATATCGCCAGTCTGCCAGTTGCAGTTAACCTGGGTTGTCACTCCACCCGGCGGGTAAGTGTAGAAATTTGATGAAGAATTAGCGCGGATCTGGTACTAAGCAAGCAAACAGGGAGGAAAGTTATGAAGCTCTTAAGGGCACCGTTGCAAATTGAAGATATTATGGAACTTAGTATGGGTGATGAAGTACTGGTACAAGGAAGCATATATGCTGCCCGGGATGCCGCCCATAAAAATATGGTACAAAGCCTGGAAAATGGCGAGGGTTTGCCCTTTGACATAGAAGGACAGATTATTTATTATGTAGGCCCTTGTCCTGCTCCGCCAGGAAAAATAATCGGTTCGGCCGGTCCCACTACCAGCGGCCGCATGGATACTTATGCCCATCTGCTGATTGCAAAGGGTTTAAAGGCAATGATTGGCAAGGGGCCACGTGATCAAAACGTAATTGAAGCTATGAAAAAATATGGGGCAGTTTATCTTGCTACTGTGGGCGGAGCCGGGGCTTATCTGGCTCGCTGTATCAAGGATGTGGAAACCATTGCTTACCCGGAACTGGGACCGGAATCTTTGTTAAAAATGGAAGTGCAAGATTTTCCCTGTGTTGTAGCCATAGATGCCAGAGGGAATGATATATATAGATTAGAAAAAGGGGCGGAGGTAGCAGATGATTAGACCTAATGAGAGATTAAACAATCAAATGAGAGCAGTAAAAATGACCCCGGGATTCATAAAGCATCCGGATGGTTCAGTATTGATCGAGGCTGGCGAAACCCGGGTGTTGTGTTCAGCCATGATAGAAGAAAAAGTTCCGTTTTTCCTAAAAGGAAGCGGGCAGGGCTGGGTGACAGCAGAATATTCGCTGTTGCCTGCGTCCACCGAGACCAGAACCCAGCGTGAAGCGAGCCGGGGCAAAATCAGCGGGAGAACTTCAGAAATTCAAAGGCTAATCGGCAGGTCATTGCGGGCGGTGGTGGATATGAAGGCTCTGGGTGAGCGTACTATCTGGATTGACTGTGATGTTATTCAAGCTGATGGTGGGACTAGAACTGCCTCTATTACCGGGGCTTTTGTCGCTCTATATCTTGCCTTTCAAAAGCTGCAGGAAAAGGGCACCATAACAACCATACCGATCAAGGATTATCTGGCAGCGGTCAGTGTAGGCATCCTTGAGGGAGTTCCCATTCTGGATTTGGAGTATTCGGAAGATTCCCGGGCTGATGTGGATATGAATGTGGTAATGACCAGTAAAGGAGAGTTTGTGGAAATACAGGGAACTGCCGAAGGTACAGTTTTCAGCAAAGATGAATTGGCGACTCTTCTGACTCTGGCGGAAAAGGGCATAAAGGAACTCATTGCAATTCAGAAGAGTATTATCGGAGTTGAGGATTAACCATGACAAGGAAGTTATTGCTGGCTACTCGCAATCAGAAGAAAAAAAAAGAACTGCAAGACATTCTTAAGCAGCTTGAAATTACCATCGTTACCCTGGATGAGATACCAGGTTTACCCGAAATTGAAGAAGATGGCGCAACATTTTCCGAAAACGCTATAAAGAAGGCAGTTACTACGGCTGCAGCCAGTGGAATGCCTTGCCTGGCTGATGATTCCGGTTTGGTGGTAGATGCTTTGAATGGGCAGCCAGGTATATATTCGGCCCGATTTGCGGGTGAAGTATCTGATGATCTGCAAAACAACCAGAAATTGCAGAAGATGATGGCTGGTATTGAAGATGAAGCAAGAAATGCCCGCTTTGTATGCGTAATTGCGGTGAGTGATGCTCAGGGCAAGGTTGAAACCGTGGAAGGGAAATGTGAAGGCAAGATAGCCTTTGAAACTTCCGGGGAGGGTGGATTTGGCTATGACCCGCTTTTTATACCCGATGGGTTCACTTGCAGTTTTGCTGAACTTTCGCCAAAGGAAAAGAATCTGATCAGCCATCGCGGAAAAGCCCTTCAAAAAGCCAAACCGCTTATAATGGAGCTTTTTCTTAGATGACATGTTAGCATTGCACTTAATGGTGGTTACTTTTTGATCTCCAATGTTCGTTTGCGCGTTAAAAATAGTTTAGCAGACAAGTTTGCCAATAAGGCTAAATAAAGGAGCTAAGCGGAGGTTATGCGGTGCGGATTGCCGTATTGGGTGATACCCATGCCAAAATTGACAAAGTAAGAAAAGAACTCCAAAAACTAAAGCCGGAATATCTGCTTTTTACTGGTGATCATTTTGCTGATGCCAAAAAAATAGCTAGTCATCTGCGGCTTGAATTCAGCGGGGTTGCAGGCAATTGTGATCCGCGCAGTACTGCCCGGCAGGAGGAGGTTCTTGAACTGGCTGGAAAACGATTTTATCTTGTTCATGGACACCAGTACGGAGTCAAGAAAAGCTTAAACTCTCTGTATTTTCGCGGGCAGGAATTAAAGGTTGATGCTGTTATTTTTGGCCATACGCATATTCCTCTCTGTGAAAAGTTTGATGGTATGTGGATTATCAACCCGGGCAGCCCTTCACTACCACGTTTTGGCAATAAAGGCAGCTATGTTTTGATGGAAATCAAGGATGGTCTATTAATACCGCAAATAATGTATTTATAACGAGTAAAGTTTGAAGAAATATTTTCATTACATTTTGTGCCTTGAGTGAAGCAAAAGGAATGGTTATAAATATGGCACCGTTTCTTTAAGCGGTCGGTTCTTATAAAAAAACAGTGGCAGGTTATAGCGAGGCGCTGCCTCGTTGCAGCAGTATGTTGTAACTATTGCGCAGTTCTTCTGGAGCTTAAATCCCCCACTTGATGGTTGCAACGCCGAAGAAACTGTTTCGGGCTAAGCAAGTTAAAGCTGAAAATTTTTTGAAAAGTTTAAGTTGTACATAAAATTAAGCGGGCTGTTATACAAAGCCCGCTTAATCTTTGCCGGAAAACCAGAGACTACTACAAGTGGTTTTATCTTTGTCTTTTAATGCTCTTCTTTACAGCTTAAAGACTAAAGTATTTGGGAAGGAGAATTAACTTATTTGTCAAATTAATAAAAACAGGCATTTTTGAATAATTTGGCTCAAAAACTCATATATATACTGGATTTTAAAAAGTATTTAAAGGAAATCAGGCTTTGTTGTCGAAAACAATTACAGAAATCGGAATAATCTGATCGGATGGTTTAACATGCGGGAATATATTTTGTATGTGATTTTGGTGTTTCTCCCTATTGGTACTATAATGGCGTATTTATTGTATAAAGAGGGGGTTTCGCGCAAAAACATAGTAATGGTCGTAATTATTTCTTGCTTTGTGATAGTCAGTTTTCCATTGACTATAGCTAAATTAGGGACATTTATTGCTTTGTTAACATATATAGTGGTCATTCTTGTTATGACCCGGTACCTGTTGGGCAATCAAAAAGAATATAGTCTGCAAGACAAGGGGACGTTGGTAACCGGCTCCGAACTAAAAGAACTTCTGGTGAATATGGAAAAGCAAGGTTACGAAATATCATTTGAGCAACCTGCTAACCTTGTCAGTCTTGGTAATGAAGAAGTTATTAATAGTATAATCGAAAAACAAGAGGAAGAATTGAGTGTTGCTGAACTAACAGAACTATTACATGAAAAGTCAAATGTACTGATGGATATGGGTTCTCAGGATACTGCGGCAACGCAGATTATTCAGGAAATTAATGAGAATGAGTTTGAGAAAGCTGATTCATGGCCTGAGTATCAATCTGATGATGAAAAGAAAGAAAACAAGCTCGAAGAAGTAGAATTTCCTGCTGAAGATGTTGAATTGCGATCATCACCGGAAGGCATTGCTGATGAGATTACAGCTATAGAGCTCGTTGATAGTGAAGTTCTGCCAGAGGATACTGAAGAAGAGCTTGATATAGCTGACATTGCATGCGATACTCCCGAAGATATTGCTGTGGAGATTCTGGAGGAAGAAGAAAGTATAGCTAAAGCTGAAGACATGGCTGCAGCAGCTATAGATATAAATGAAAATAAAATTGAGACTGATGGTAGTGAAGTAAGAATAGTTGAAAAAGACAATGAGCCTGCACCGGAAATGGAAGAAATACAAATAGCTGATAAGACAGTGGAGTTAGAAAGTGAAAATATTGAAGTCATTGAAAAAGAGCTTGCAGAAGCAGAAGAGAGTTTAAGTGGGGACGATTTACCGGAGGCGGCAGCCGAAGATGAACAGATACTGGAATTACCGGATTCAACAACCGGAATTTTAGAGGCAGCCCATCTGGATGCAGTTAAGGCGGAAACTGAGGATACTACAGAAAGTGATGATAGCGAAATAATAGAAGAAGAAGTTCATGAACTTATTCCGGAAATAACTGGAATGGAGACAATAGAGACTGGTGCTAGCGAAGAATCCGGTATTACGAAGGCAGAAATGACCGAGGCTGAACTTGAAGATTTGGGGTTAGCCGAGGATGCTGGCCTGGAGAGGGAAGAGCAGTCACAGCCGTCTGAATCAGAAGAAACACAATTAGCAGATGAGCTAGTGGAAATAGATGATATAGAAGAAGAAACCATAGAAGAAATGATTGCAGAAGCGGAAGAGACTGCAGTTGAGGATTTACCGGAGGTTGTAGCCGAAGATGAACAGATACTGGAATTACCGGATTCAACAACTGGAATTTTAGAGGCAGCCCATCTGGATGCAGTTAAGGCGGAAACTGAGGATAGTACAGAAAGTGATGATAGCGAAGTAATAGAAGAAGAAGTTCATGAACTTATTCCGGAAATAACTGAAATGGAGACAATAGAGACTGGTGCTATCGAAGAATCCGATATTACGAAGGCAGAAATGACCGAGGCTGAACTTGAAGAGACCGGGTTAGCAGAAGAATCCGGCCTGGAGATGGAAGAGCCGGTTGACATGCTGGGTCTAGATGAAAAGGATAATTCAGTCTCAGAAGAAAAGCCAATAGAGAAACCGATTGCAGAATCTGATGAATTTGCCTATGCAGAGATTTCGGGGGAAAATATAGCTCCGGCCGAATCTGTTGTGGAAGTACAGCATCTTGATGCCGGGGAAACAGAGTCAGCACCCAAGCTAATAATAAAGCTTATCGATCAGGGATTTGAATATAAGGAAATGAGTAAATGGCAGGAAGCGATCAAGTGCTTTGAGGAAGCTGATGCTATAACAGAAGATATTGAACTAAAAGAGCTTCTAAATATTGAATTGACAAACATCATGCAATTCCTTAAATAAACTGGAAAACACTTAAAAGCAGTATATTGTGATGATTGGAATCCTGCAATACGGTATAATAGATTAAGTATGCCTTTTTATTAATTATAAGTAGGAATACTTTTAATATGATTAAGCCTTGGCAACTTGGTTATGGTTGGCAGGGATAAGAATAATTCAGACATTAGATGAAGGGAGCAGAAAAAATGAAAAAAAGCCAGGAGATTATTGGCTTGCCTGTTTTTTCCATACTTGATGGAAAAAAGATTGGACAGGTTAAAGATCTAGTTATTAATCCCGAAGAAGGGAAAGTGGATTTCATTCTGGTTAGTAACCGTAATTGGTATGTGGGCGCCCGAGTATTAGCTTATAAATCGGTTATGGGTATTGGTGAACATGCTGTGACTACAGAGAGCGAAAATCTGCTAACCACTATTAATGAAACAGCAAATGCCAATAGCCTTCTGGAAAGAAGTATAGAGTTGAAGGGGAACCGGGTATTAACTAATAAAGGTAACCTTATAGGGGTTATAAGTGAATATGTAGTGAATGAAGACAGCGGCAAGATATCCCGCTTGGAGTATAGAACAGCGCAAGACGAGACCAAAATAGAAGTCATAGAAGCACAACATGTAATGACTTATGGTGTTGATGTGGTTGTAATAAAAGAAAATGGCGATCCTGTCGCTTCTCCCCCTGACACAGTATATACCGAGGAGATAGCTCACTCTGCACCAGCCCCGGCAGCAGAAGCCGCAGCAGCTGTTTCACCAACTGCGATAGCTGATGAGAATCTGCTTTCACCTCCTTTGGCAACAACAACACCTGCTCCACCCCCGGCAGTTAAAGTCAGCCCGCCAGAACCAACCGTGCAGACACCGCAGAGCACAGCAACCGCAACTGATGGAGCTGCATTCTTTAAGCAAAGACAGCGCCAGTTTTTAATGGGTAAAAAATTAATTCAGGATATCCGGGATGCTGTAGGGAATGTGCTAATTGCGCAAGGGACAGTAGTTACTGAAGCCATCCTTGATTTAGCTGAGGCTAATAATAAATTTGTGGAACTTACCCAGTGTGCCAGATAATAATACGGGAGTAATTTATGACAGATGCTAGGAAATTGAGCTTTAAAGTCATATTTATGGCTGCAGCAGCCATTGCTGCTACTCTTATTATTGTGTCTTTAGCCTTGGCAGGCAGGGATGCGGGTCGTTATCCTTCTAATGTATCTGTTGCTGGAGTTTCCGTGGCTAATCTTGAAATAGAGGAAGCCCGTGAATTATTGAATAAAGATATGGCTAAAAATTGGGGCAACAACTTGATTCTAGATATAAATGGCAGAAGTATACCTGTACCACTTGAAGATATAGGTATCAGATACGATTTAACAGCCACCTTGGAAAAAGCAGACAAGTTGTTGTATGACCCCGGCAAAAAAAGCCCAATATTTCAACATAGCCTTATAAGAGGGGAAGCACAAGAAATTAGCCCTGTATTTATCTGGGATAAAGAAAAGCTGTTTAAGAAGCTTCTGGAGTTAAAAAAGGAAAATGATCAAGTAGCGATCAATGCCCGTATTATATATCATAATGAATATTTAGAATACAAGGCACATAAAAACGGTTATACAATTAAAGTTGATTCAAGCATGGAGAACATTGCCAAGTCTCTTGATTTAGGTTTCTTGGGGCCTGTAAAAATAGATAGCAGTGAAATTCTGTCACGGGTTAGAATTGAAGATATTGAAACCGTAAAAGATAATCTTAGTGTTAATGCAAGTAGGATTAACATTTCTGAAGATGAGACCAAAGCAATACTGGACAGGCTAAATGGAATAATAATTATGCCTGAGGAAAAGTTGTCCTTGTTTAGTCATTTGAATGACAGCACTAATGGTGAACATAATGAACACATATCATTGCCCTTGGCGATTCAGGAACAGATACAAAATAGTATACTTAAAGCTTGTCGGCAGGCCGGACTGGATACAACTGCAAATATAATTGAAAACAAACTTGAGCATCCTGTTTTATTAGCACTTTCAATAGAAGCAAATACTTTATTGGTCAGAATTATTGGTTGTCAAACTGATCCTCGCAAGGAAATCAAATTACTAAGTGAAAATGAAGAGATTTTACCTCAAGTGATAATTAAAACTAATTACAGGCTATCTCCTCAACAGCGGATAGTTAAACAAGAAGGCACTAGCGGGTGGATCAAAAGGACTTATCGGGTGGTAATAAAAGATGGAAAAGACGTGGAAAAAGGGCTCCTGTCTGAACAATATTTCCCACCCACCGATACCCTTATACAAGTTGGTCCCGGCAGCATCAAGAAATGATTTTATTTATGATATGATATACGAGAGATTAATTATTAGCTGAGGAGGAATCACAATGGAACAATTAAGTAAACAAGTACAGAGCGAAATGTTGAGAACCCTGTTTTGGTTACTGATTTCTTTTGGTGCAGCCATTGGCGTATACTATTTGATCTAAGTGATGAAAATATTAATAATGCAAATAAAGAATAACCTGTAATGGGTTATTCTTTTATTTGCTGATGGAATTTTAATCCGCACAGTATTGCATATTATTAGTAAATATAATTGACATTCGCTTCTAGGGATTATATAATTTTTATAAAGATACCCGAGGGGGGTATAACGCTGGTGAGTGATGGGAAAAAAGATGCAAAAAAGAATATATTGCTCAGGCTCAAGCGTATTGAGGGTCAGGTTAGAGGAGTTCAAGGAATGATTGAATCTGAAGCTGCCTGCGGTGAGATATTGAATCAGGTTGCAGCGATCAAAGCGGCGATGAATCAGGTTGGTATTTTAATGTTTGAAAACCATGCACGTGAATGTATCTTACGAGCACTGAGTGAAGAAAAGCAGGATGAAAGTTTTCAGCAAATAGTAGAAATGATGGGAAGGCTGATCAAATAACAGATATAGGAGGGATTATGATGGCTGATGTTAAAGAACTAAACAATGAAAATTGGAGCCAGGAGGTACTGAAGTCCGATATACCAGTGCTGGTAGATTTTTGGGCTCCTTGGTGCGGACCATGTAAAATGGTTGGGCCAGTAGTAGAAAGCTTGGCCGCAGAAAATATTGGAAAGATTAAAGTGGGCAAAGTAAATGTTGACGAAAATCAGAATCTGGCTGCTCAATTTGGTATAAGAGGAATTCCTACACTTACCTTCTTTAAGGATGGTGCTGAAGTTAAACGAGTTGTAGGAGCACAAAGCAAATCCCAGCTGCAGCAGGTAGTAGATGGTTTATAACGAGCGAAAATAATATGTCCCCCGCTTCTTTAAGTGGTGGGGTTCCTATTAACAAAACAGGTGGCGGGTTCTCATCCCCTACCTCGTTGCAAACGGTGCGAAAGAAACTGCTCTGCTGTTTCTTTTGATGCTTAAAGTAAAGATAATGAGGGGGGAAGAATCCCCCCTTCATTTTATTATCCGGGCAGATTATCCAGGAATTTTTTAATCCTCATTTCATTCTCGTTTTTACCTGGCTTATAAAAATGCTGGCCCAGCAAGTTATCGGGAAGGTATTTCTGGTCTACATAACCACCATAATTATGCGGATATTTATAATCATTACCTTTGCCCAAAACGCTGGCTGCTTTGGAATGGGAAGTATCGGCAATATGCGGCGGGACTTTAATGCTATGGCTCTGACGGACTGCTGCTATAGCTGCATCAATAGCCAAGCTGCTGTTACTTTTGGGGGCAGCAGCAAGATATATAACAGCTTCTGCCAGAGGGATACGAGCTTCAGGCATGCCCACAAATTGAACGGCTTGAGCAGTTGCGGTGGCCAGCATCAGTGCCTGAGGATCGGCCAAGCCAATGTCTTCGGCAGCGTGAACTATTAATCGCCGCGCAATAAATTTGGGATCTTCCCCTCCTTCCAGCATATAAGCCAGCCAAAAAAGCGCCGCATCCGGGTCTGAGCCCCGGATACTTTTAATAAAGGCGGAAATACTGTCATAGTGAACATCACCGCTTCGGTCATATCTTAGCAGAGGGCGGGTCATTACTTTTTGCAGCAGTTCAATCTTTATGAGAAACCGGGAATCAGGCTCATAAAAAGAATTAACTACAGTTTCCAAAATATTTAAAGCCATCCGGGCATCACCCTTGCAATTCATTGCTATCAAGGCCAGACTCTCATCGTCTATTTTGATGTCAAACTCACCTAATCCTCTTTCCTTATCCTGCAAGGCGTTTGAAATCACCTCGCTTAATTCTTGCTGATTCAAGGCTTCCAAAAAATATATTTTCATGCGGGATAAGAGAGCATTATTTAACTCATATAAAGGGTTTTCAGTAGTCGCACCAATAAGCAGCAAAGTTCCGTCTTCTACAAATGGCAGCAAAACATCCTGCTGGTTCTTGTTAAAGCGATGGATTTCATCAACAAATAATATGGTACGCTGCCGGTAGAACTTGAGCCGGTCGCTGGCTTCGGCAGCGCTTTTCTTAATATCACTAACTCCGCTGGTAACAGCCGGCAGGAATTGAAAATGGGAGTTGCTGGTTTGCGCAATAATACGGGCAATACTGGTTTTGCCCGTACCTGGGGGACCAAATAAGACAAATGAGTGTAATTGATCTTTCTCAATAGCTTTGCGCAAAACTGAACCGGGAGCAATAGCTTTTTGGCCCACTACTTCTTCCAGGTGACGCGGGCGCATCCGGTATGCCAGGGGTGCATTTTTGTGAATATTTTCTTGCTGGCCAATATCAAACAGATCCATTTTTTCCTCCATTATTTAAATACAAAAGCTTTAGAACAATATAGAACCGCTAACTACAAAATATCATTTCCCGGCAGAATTTGCATCAACTTTGACGGTGTAAGGGTGTTAAAGGATCTGAAAACAGAAAATAGAAAACAGCACTGCCCCTGGCCCCCCTGGGGTGTAACAGGCCTTAGTTTAAACATGGTATATTTGGCGTAGTTAAGGCAAACAAAAAGAACGTCCCTCTGTTTGCTCTGAAGAGGAACAGGGTTTGCCATAAGTGGATTGGTTTGTATTTTAGAATGTGGCGATTATGGGAAATGTGGTATAATTTGTATTGGTATTAAATGGTGAATAATGTCGTCATAAGTATAACCAGACTTGAAGGAGCAAAACGTGGGAGCAATAAATCATGCTATCTTTCGGCCTATATGAACAAGTCATAAATAAAATTATGAAGCAGTACCTGGATCAGCTTGACAACGAAATGATCATGATTCAGACGGGCCCGATTGATTCAGCTGAGTCATCCAAGATTTTATCCGTTTACCTGGCATTGGTTATAAGAGATGTTTTGGACTATATTGAGGGCGAAAATGATGCCTTGGATAATCGCATAACCCTGTGCAACAATTTGATTGAATATATCGCCGATGCCATCGAAAAAGGTGAATCAGGCTTTAAACCCAACCGCCAATTGGCTGTTTTGATTCGAGATAAAAGTATTCATCAAGATGCGAAATTGCTATTAGCCCTGGTCGATAAAAAGGGCACCAATATGGCCCTTGGCTCGGAGAAAGCAACCCTTATCCGGCCTGATACCTCAATTGCGGAAAACTCGCTTTTCACCGGGGCCATTCATGAACCCAGCATGGTTTCCGAAATTAAAAAGGAGATCAGATCCTGCGACCGTATAGAGTTATTGGTCTCATTTATTAAATGGAGCGGCTTGCGGCTGATTCTTAATGAACTCCGGGAATTCACCTCCCATGGGGGAAGCTTGCGGGTTATTACCACCTCATATATGGGGGCTACCGATTTCAAGGCCATTGAAAAACTCTCCAGCTTGCCAAATACGGAAATTCGTATTTCCTATGATACCGAAAGAACCCGCCTGCATGCCAAAACCTATGTTTTTTGGCGGGATACCGGATTCAGCTGCGCTTACATCGGGTCTTCCAACATATCGGAATCAGCCATGACCAGCGGCTTGGAATGGAATATTAAACTCAGTGAATACGATTCCCGGGATATATTGAAGAAAGTTCAGGCTACCTTTGAGTCATACTGGAACAGCCATGAATTTGTTAAATTCGTCCCGGGATTGGATGCCGCCAGGCTGCGCCAGGCCCTGAAGTCTGAGCGATATAATGCCGGTGATGAGGAGTATAAATTTGCCTTCAATTTTGATATCACCCCATATTATTTTCAACAAGAAATATTGGACCAACTCAAAGCGGAAAGAGAGATTCATAATTCCTATAGAAATCTGGTGGTGGCGGCCACAGGTACCGGGAAAACGGTGGTGGCTGCTTTTGATTATAAAAGGTTCTTGCAGGAGAATCCCGGCAAGCTTAACCGGCTGTTGTTTGTAGCCCATCGGAAAGAAATATTGCAGCAAAGCCGCGATTGCTTCCGGGCCATATTGAAGGACTATAACTTCGGTTCCCTGATGGTGGGAGGCAGCAGCCCGGCAAGTCTGGACTACCTCTTTGTATCCATTCAATCACTCAATTCCAAGGAACTTACCTCTATAACCAACCCGGATCATTATGATTTTATTATTATTGATGAATTCCATCATGCCGCCGCCCCCTCTTACGAGGAATTGCTTACATACTATCAGCCCCGCATATTGCTGGGCTTGACGGCCACCCCGGAAAGGCCGGATGGCAAGAACGTTTTCCAATACTTCAATGGGCGCATTTCCGCTGAACTGCGTCTGCATGAGGCCATAGAACGCAAACTGCTCAGCCCGTTTCACTATTTCGGGGTGACTGATACCGTAAGTCTGAAAAATGTCCAATGGACCGCCGGTAAATATGATCAGAAACAACTGGATAATTTATATGTCTTTGAGTCCGCCCAGGCCCAGCGCCGGGTCGGCAACATAATTCAGGCTATAGATAACTATTGCGGAGACAGTTCGGATATTATCGGCCTGGGATTCTGCGTTTCCAAGGACCATGCCCGCTATATGGCCGATAGCTTCAACCAGGCGGGGATAGCAGCAGAATATTTGGTGGCGGAATCAGAGGAATCAGTGCGCAGTACGGTAAAACAAAGGCTGGTTAACAAAGAAATAAAATTCATTTTCGTAGTTGATCTCTATAACGAAGGCGTAGACATTCCTGAGATAAATACAGTCCTATTCTTACGGCCTACGGAAAGTTTAACCGTATTCATCCAGCAGCTGGGTCGCGGCTTAAGGCTGTGTGAAGGGAAAGAAGCCCTGACCGTGCTTGATTTTGTAGGCCAGGCCAATCGCAAGTTCAATTTTGAGGAACGGTTCAGGGCGCTGTTGGCAAGAACCCGGAGAACGGTAGAGTATGAAATAGAACATCGTTTCATTCATGTACCCCGGGGATGCTCGATTCAAATGGAAAGACAGGCTCAGGAATATATATTGGAGAATATCAAAAACACCATTAACAACAAGCACAATATTAAGCTGAAATTGAAAGATTACTTTGAAATACATAAAAAGATAGATACCCAAGAATTTTTCGAAGATTACCACGTCCAGCCCAAAGAGATATATTCCAAACATTTGACTTTAAGCTCGCTGGCGGCCGAGGCGGATTTGGTTGATAAATATTTTGCCGATGATCAGAACGTACGGATGTTAGCCAACGCTTTTCTGCGTTTGTCCAGCGCCAATTCCCGCCGCTGGATCACATTCTTATTAGATATATTGCCCAAGATCAAATCGAACCGTGGCTATATTGAACATCATTTATCCGGTATTGAACGAACCATGCTTACAATGTTCCACTATACGGTTTACGGCAAAGGCCTGGATAATTTGGAAAATATCTTTTCAAGCATAGAAGCAGCCATCTACAACGCCATAAAAAACGACCTGGTCTACAACGAATTAATAAGTTTACTTCAGTATCAGTATGAACGCATAGAATTCGTGGATAAACCCTTGGATTTGGATTTTGCATGCCCTCTGGACTTATATTGCAGTTATACCTTGGACCAGATACTGGTTGCACTAGGGCGACATACCGAGAGGAAACGGAAGCATTTCCAGGAAGGGGTGCTATATCTTCCGGATAAGGGGCTGGATATATTCTTCGTGACCCTGAATAAATCAGATAAAGATTATTCGCCATCGACTATGTACAGGGATTACGCTATAAGTGAAGAAAAGTTCCACTGGCAAACCCAGAGTTCAACCAGTTCAGAATCAACAACCGGACTAAGATACATAAATCAACAAAACAACGGTAACCGTGTACTTATTTTCGTGAGAGATTATAAAAAGGACGGACAGGCAGCGGTACCCTACACATGTATCGGTTTAGCTGATTATGTGAGCCATTACGGCTCTGCCCCAATAAGTATTGTTTGGAAAATGCACGATCCAATGCCGGGATTTGTACTGAAAGAGGCAGTGACGGTGTAGGGAATAAAAATATCCTTCTGCTATGTGTTATCTACCGCTATTTGATGAAAACTGGAATTATTTGCAGGAATAGAAGGATATGACATAGAAGTCATACAAAAACTGCCAGTTTATTTTAAAAATAAGTAAACAACAGTTGGATAGATGGATAGAAAATCCCCATAAGGTCTAGGGGATAGAGGCTTTATTAATATTCAAATTAATTAAATGAGTTAATAACGAATATTTTGGAAGAAGGAAATTGGATGCATATAGAAGGAAAAGGGAATTGCGAATGTAAATTTTGTATGCAACAAAAATCATTTGATTTACCAAAAGAAACTATCGAAGCAGCGAAGCGTGGCGATTTAGTAATCTTTTCAGGGGCAGGAGTAAGCACAGAATCAAGGACAGTATATAATCATTCTTTATATGAAGATGTAAAATATGAACTAGGCATTACAGAAAACTTATCTTTCTCAAAGTTGATGAGCAAGTATTGTAATAATACTAATGGAAGAATTAATCTGCTCAAGAAAATTAAGTGCAGATTTGACTATGTTTCTTCCTTTCCTGAGTTACAAAGAAGAGCATCAAGTTTTCATAGAGAATTATCAAGTATCTATATGATAAATGAAATTATTACTACCAATTGGGATGACTTATTTGAAAGATATTGTGGTGCTATTCCAATTGTTACTCCAGAGGATTTTGTATTTTGGAATCTTCCAGAGAGAAAGGTATTAAAAATACATGGCTCAATAAATAATTTTGGATCTATTATTGCAACAGAAGAAGATTACAATAAATGTTATAACACACTTAACACTGGTCTGATTGGAAGTAGCTTAAAAATGATGTTGGCTACAAAATATGTGATCTTCTGCGGATATTCTTTTGGAGACGAAGATTTTAATAGTATATATAATTCTTTGTTAAAAGAAATGAATGGTCTAATGCCTCATGCATATATTGTAACTTTGGATGATAACGCTTTGGAGAAGTTTAGAGATATTAATTTGACCCCAATTATTACTGATGCAACTTATTTTGTATCAAATCTAAAGAATATATTGATTGATGACTCTTTAATAATTCCCGATGAAATACTTGATTCTGTACCTTTAATGCTTCATAAAGTCCAAACGGAACATGATTTGCTATCAGCTGTATTTAATATTAAGGAACACCCTGAAGTAGTTTTTTCATTATGCTATCAAGATGGTCTTATTCATGCTTTTGAGCGGATTATGGCAAGAAGAAATACTGGTGAGTATTCAGACCCATACAGAATATCTCGCATAATTAATTCGTATTTTAAATGGAAATCACAAAAGTTAAAAAAGAAACTTTATCATGATGTTGCTTATATGGAAGGTTATATAAATGGATTAACTTATTTATTAATTGATGATGAAAGGGGAATCGAAGTTCCGGTATATTTCTTGTTTGGATACAAATCTGACATTTTAACATTAGATGAGTATAAAAACATAATTGAAGGTAATCAAATATTACATAAAGCATCATTTAAACATACCCAGAAAATTGTATCTTCAATTACTAATGATTCTAGCGAAATGGTTTTCCATCATACACCATTTTTATAACTTATGTTTTTTCTGCATAAATAAATATGTAGGGAACATAAGAAAATTTTGAAGTAAATAAAAATGCTTTGATACCGGGACATAATTCTTGAGAGCCGAATTGTCACTGTACTTAGCTAGTTACCCCTGAAAAACTCCCTGTTTGATAATCTGGGATGCATAAATATGAGTGCGGATGTTGGCGGAGCATGGCAATAACACCCAGCGAAGGCAAGCAAGTGAAAGGGGGCGAGCGACA
>JAQUBU010000116.1 GCA_028686565.1 Syntrophomonadaceae bacterium | reverse complement strand
GGTATCTACACAAACCGGGGAATAGAAGCGTGCCGTTCCTCCCGTGGGCAAAATATGATTGGGTCCTGCATAATAATCACCGACTTGCTCTGGTGTATTCTGTCCCATAAATATGGCTCCCGCATTGTGAATTTTACTTAGAAAGTCAAAAGGATGTTCCACCATCAATTCCAAATGCTCGGGTGCCACCAGATTTGCTACCTCGCAGGCTTCATCCATATCAGCGGCCAGGATAAATGCTCCATGGCTTTCCAAAGCTTTTTTTATTATGTCTTGGCGGGAAAGTTCCTTTATTTGCTTGGCAAGTTCTTTTTTGACTTGTTCAATCAATTGCATATCATCAGTAACCATTATGCTGCGGGCCAAGACATCGTGTTCAGCCTGGGACATCATGTCGGCTGCGATATAAGCCGGATCAGCTTTACGGTCAGCTATTATAAGTATTTCACTGGGTCCGGCCAGCATATCGATGTTGACATCACCATAAACCATTTTCTTGGCTATAGTTACATAAATATTGCCGGGGCCACTGATCAAATCTACTTTTTTAATACTTTCAGTACCCCTGGCCAGGGCAAAAACAGCCTGGGCTCCGCCCATTTTATATATTTCTTCAATTCCCAACTCAGCCGCTGCTACCAGGGTATAAGGGTTCATTCCCCCATTGCGGTTTGGAGGACTCACCATGGCTATTTCTTTCACCCCGGCTACCTGCGCGGGTATGGCATTCATTAAAACCGAGGATGGATATGCGGCTGTCCCTCCCGGAACGTAGATACCTATTCTTTCCAGCGGCCGGAATAGCTGGCCCAGGATATTTCCTCTTTCATCAGGCTCCATCCACGAATTTCTGAGCTGCCGGACATGAAATGCCTTAATATTGTCTATAGCCTTGCGAATAGCGAATATATATTCATCGTCAACCTGCTGATATGCTTCCTCGGTCTCCTCTTCAGAAACCAAAAAGTTATTTTCGTTAATAGGCGCACCATCAAATTTCAAGCAATAATCAAAAATAGCTTGATCTCCTCTTTGCTCAAGCTCTTTGCTTATTTCCATTACACTTGCCTCATATTTTTTAAAATCATCATTGGCAGCATCCAAGAATTTTTTCAGCTGGCTGTCTCCAGTCTTAAACTGCTTTATTACCATCCCCGTTACCCCCTGTTGTATAATTCTGCATGGTCTCAATGAGCGGTTGTATTTGTTCGTATTTGGTGCGGTAACTCACCCGGTTGCAGATCAAACGGGTAGTAGAATCCATTATTCTAAGCAGTTCCACCAGATTGTTTTCCTTCAAGGTTCGACCGGTAGAGACAATATCCACAATTATATCAGCCAGACCCATCAAGGGTGCAAGTTCAATATTGCCATGCAGCTTTATTACCTCGACCTGCAGGCCGTGACTGCGGAAAAACCCTTCAGCCACCATCGGAAATTTGGTAGCAACTCTTTTGTAGTTCAAATCTTTAATCCCAATATTTCCAAGTTCAGCTGGAACCGCCACCACAAAACGGCAATAGCCGTATTTAAGATCTACCATTTCAAACACATCGCGGGCTTGTTCCATAATAACATCCTTGCCTACGATACCCAGATCTGCTGCTCCCTGTTCCACATAGATAGGAACATCAGTAGGCCGGCACATAATATATTTGATCGGGGGGTCATCATAGGTAAACACCATGCTGCGGCTGTCTTCATCCAATCCCTTGGTAGGCAGATCCACATTATTAAACATCTTGACGGTCGGTTTCAACAGGGTTCCTTTGGACAGGGCAATAGTCAAGTATTCCGCCTGCATTAATACCATTCCTCCATTAAACAAAGATTAGGCTGCAGTTTTCGCGGCCTTGCAGTTTTCTTTCAAGCTCTTCCTTGCTGCTGCCTTCAACATCCATTTCTACTATTTTGCCCTGGCTGCGCAGTTCATCGGCTTTGGCTATCATGGCAGACCAGTCTGCTCCTCCTATAATATATCGTAAAGGGGCAGTTTGGTTTTCCAGCAACAAGGCCAGGCGGTCCATACCCAGAGCAAATCCTGTGGCGGGGCGGGGAAGCCCAAATAAACCCATCAAATTGTCATAACGTCCCCCACCCAAGAGTCCGTATCCTAAATCCGGGGAATATCCTTCAAAAACGATACCTGTGTAGTAATCCAGTCCTCTTAATACTCCCATATCTACTACTATATGCTTCGTAACCCCGCATGGCTGCAGAGCTTCATAAACTTTAAGCAATTCAGCCACGGCTTCAGAAGCATGGCGGTTTTTCTCTACATAAGGCATCCGCTTCAATACTTCCAGTCCTCCGTGTAAAATCGGCAGTTTGGCAATGGTTTCTTTCAGGAGATCATCAATTGCCAGAGTATCCAGAACCCTTGCCAATTCCACCAGATCCTTATTCTCCACCAGGCGGCGAATCAGATCCCGCTGTTCAAAGCTCATCCCGCTGTCATCCAATAGGCTGTTAAAAATCCCAATCTGGTTAAGGCTGATTTTAAAGTTATCCAGTCCAATATTCTGTAAAACCTTTACCGCTATGCTTATTACCTCGGCATCAGCCACAGCACTCCCTGCTCCTAACAATTCAATGCCCATTTGCCAGAATTCCCGATATTGAGCCAGGTGAGGCTGAACATGGCGAAAAACATTTGCTATATAATAAAAACGCTGCGGATAAACTGCATCTTGCAGGTGAGTCGCCGCCAATCGGGCAATTGCTACAGTCATCTCCGGCCGCAGGGACAGAATTCCGCCCTCCCGGTCAGTAAACAAGAATAGTTCTTCACGTATGTTTCTGCCCGCTCCCGTTTCCACCACTTCCAGGAATTCGAAAGTCGGGGTGATTACTTCTTCATACCCATAACCGCTAAAAAGCTTAGCAGCCTTTTTTTCGATTTCACGCTGAATCAGTACTTCATTGGGCAGCAGATCGCGCAACCCCCGGGGAATCTTTCTATTAATCATCTTTCATCTCCTCATCCAAATATCTCAAAACACGTTTGTAACCATCCGCACCGTAATTCAAGCAGCGTTTTACCCTGCTTATCGTAGCGGTACTGGCACCTGTATTGTGAGCAATATTATTATAGGTAATATTTTGAGAAAGCAGACGAGCTACTTGTACCCGTTGAGCCATGGCTTTAATCTCGCTGATTGTACAGAGATCATCCAGCAAGCGATAAACATCATCCTCATTACGCAGCGTCAAGAGCGATTTTACGAGATAGTCAGTATTGTCATCTTTCCAATTGGGATTAAAGCTCACTTTCATTCCCCCCGTTTACAGCACCTGGTTTTCATTAATAATCAATTCAAATTCACAACGCAAATATTGTGCTGCCCTCCGCGACATGAGCATTTTGGTAAGGAATATTTCAAAGTATTCCATAACTGAGCAGACTTCGGTATCTATCTCAATTACCATAGTAATTTTCTTATTCTGCCCATCAATTTTCAAAGTGGAATGTGTAACGGCATAATTAACCCGGTCACGAGGAGTAAAGGTTGCCATATCACTTTTACGCACGCGCGAACGGTGAACATCAGACTTGTCAGCCAGAATTAATGCTGCTGCAACATTATTGATGCTCTTGCCCTGGGCATGTTCCTCATGATTGCCAATAGCTCCCATTATACTGGCTATTTCATCCGGATCCATATCTAATTCCAGCAAAAGATGAAAGGCCATAATCGCTCCCGAAAGCCCATGTCCATAGCGGTTGACCAAATTTCCGATGTCGTGCAGATAACCTGCAATAGCAGCCAATTCCGCATCACGCTGGGGATATCCCAATTGCTCCAAAATCTCGTAACATAAATTAGAGGTTAGTTCGGCATGATGCATATTATGCTCAATCGCTCCGGTATTTCCTATATAAGCATTGCCTATTTGCATATATTGCTGCACAATGCTGCTTTGTTTAATATCATCCAGTGTAAGCATATTCTCTCCCCCACATTCTTGGCTGCTTGATTAGTACGACTAAAACAACGACTTCGCAGTACTTATTGCTCCAAATCCCTTTTAATCTTTTTTGCTTCCTGGTATGCCCGGGTATTTTCCGGTATGGAATCCAAAAGCTTTTTAGCTTCAGCTTCTTTATCTTCATTGATTAAACGCCTGGCTTCCTGCAGCTTGGCAGCGGCTGCTTTTTCCATCTGCGCCCAGGCAATTTTCTCTTTCATGTCTTCTTGCTTACCTATAGCTTCCAATTTCTTGTACTCGCTTATTGCTTCATCGTATTTTCCTTCGGCAACCAGGATTCCGCCTTCACTGACAATGCGCCGGTTTTCGATACGTTCGGGAAGCTGAATAAGCATACTAATATAAAATGCTCCAATACCCAGCAATACAACTAATGATGCAATCCAAACAAGCGAATACTTCTTTTTCTTCACCATAAATCCCAGTAAAAATATAAAAGGTATACCTACAATAAATGTAACCTTGAGAAACTCACGAACAGGCATAGAAAAAACAGCTGCAATTAAGACCAGTAACCCCAATGCTTTTAATATATTAGCCTGTTTCTGACCCATATTTACTCCTTTCGATTAACTGCCTTACTGGCAATATCTTTACGATAATGCATACCCTCAAAATGTACTTTAGCTACCTCCCGGTAGACCTTGTCAATAGCCTGGGCTATGTTTTGTCCTCGCGCCACCACTGCCATTACCCGGCCGCCATCAGTTAAAGTTAAGTTATCTTTCCTGGCCGTACCAGCGTGAAATACCAGGGTGTCTACTTCCAGTTTATCCAGACCAGTGATGACCTTGCCCTTTTCATAAGCTGCCGGGTATCCAGCTGAAGCCAGTACTACTCCTACACAACTTCCTGTATCGATATCCATTCGATAATCTTTCAGGTTGCCCTGAGCAGCCGCTTCTAAAAGGGGAAACAAATCACCCTTGAGCATGGGCATTAAAACCTGGGTTTCGGGATCGCCAAAACGGGCATTGAACTCAAGCACCTTCGGTCCTTCGGCGGTTACCATCAAACCGGCATAAAGCACCCCCTGATATGGGCAGCCTTCCGCAGCCATTGCCTTGATTACGGGTTCTATAACCTTATCCAAAACAACTTTGTGCAATTCCCTGGTATATACCGGCGGATTGCTGTAGGCCCCCATTCCTCCCGTATTGGGACCTTCATCATTATCAAAAATACGTTTGTGATCCTGGGCGGCCAGCAGGGATACATAATCTTTGCCGTCACTGACAGCAAAAAAGCTCACTTCCTCCCCCACCAGACATTCTTCAATTACAATTTTTTCACCAGCTTTGCCAAAGCTCAGTTCTTTTATCATGCTGTCGATGGCCTGGGATGCTTCAACCCAGTTTTGCGCTACTACTACACCTTTACCGGCGGCCAGCCCATCAACTTTTATTACCACTGCTTTCCCCTGGTCAGTAAAAAATCGGGCACAAGCATAAGCATCTTCAAGATTATCGCAGACATTATAGGAAGCTGTAGGTATACCGTATTTCTTAAATAGATTTTTGGCAAATACCTTGCTGCCTTCCAATCTTGCGGCAGCAGCACTGGGACCAAAAATGCATAAATTCCTCGCTTGAAAGCGATCAACGATTCCAGCCATTAAAGGAACTTCCGGCCCCACTATGGTAAGGTCAATATTCTGCTGTATTGCAAAATCCAGCAGTTTCTGGGTATCACTGACTTCTATCGGAACACATGCTGCCAATTCTGCTATCCCCGGATTACCTGGGGCAGCATAGATTTCGTCTATTTCAGGACTCTGGGCCAGTTTCCACACCAGAGCATGTTCTCTTCCTCCCTGACCAATAAGCAATACCTTTTTCCCCATCTTTACCTCCTTAGGAATTTTAAAATTAAGGATTTAAGTATCGAATCCGCCACCTGTTCTATTAATAGGTACCCGACCGCTTAATGAAGCGGGGGACATATTTTCACCCTCGTCATAAACTTTATTTAATGTTGTAAGTAATGCTTACTATGAAATTAGATATTTTTGATAGTTACAAATAAAATTAAAGAAAACTGCGAAGCAAATTAACAAGTCAACTTTCGTAGTTGACATATTATGCGACATAACTAGTGTGCTTGTCATTGCGAGCTGTAGAGAAGCAATCTAAAATGACTTGGCGATGGATGGATTGCTTCGCTGCACTCGCAATGACATACAAGATAGCTCGCGATGTTCGTCAATATGGAATTTTTAACAGTTTATTTTATTGCTTTTTCGCGCTTTTCAGCCTGTTCTTTTGGTCAGAAAGTTGAGTTAACAATTCATAATTTTAATGTTAGTGCCTAAAATGCCTTATATCAGTAAACACCATGGCTATGCCATGTTTGTTGCATTCATCTATACTTTCCTGGTCACGCACTGAACCACCTGGTTGAATTATAGCCTTAATGCCATAAGACGCAGCCAGTTTAACCGTATCATTAAAGGGAAGGTACGCGTCGGAAGCCATTACCGCTCCCCGGCATTTTTCACCCGCAGCCTCCATGGCAATACGCGCAGAGCCTACTCGGTTCATTTGCCCGGCTCCAACTCCTATGCTCATTCCCTCATGGGTGATAACTATGGCATTGGACTTGACATGTTTAACAATCCTCCATGCAAAGAGCATCTCGTCAAGCTGCTCCTGACTGGGCTGAGTATCAGTAACCACTCGCAGGTCCTTCATTTCCAATTGATGCCGGTCAGCTTCTTGTGCTACAAAACCACCTGCCACACTGCGGATCATAAGGTTATCGGCAGCAGTAAAGGGCAATTCCAACAAGCGAAGGTTCTTCTTCTGCTGCAGGCGTTCCAAAGCATCTCCATCAAAGCCGGGTGCGACAATTACCTCCATAAAGGGCACGGCAATTTTTTCAGCAGTTTTTAAATCAACTTTACGATTGAGTGCAATGATTCCGCCGTATGCAGAGAGTGGATCGCTGGAAAATGCACGGTCAAAGGCTTCATCCAGTGCCTGGGCCACTGCAGTTCCACACGGATTGGTGTGTTTTATAATTACACAGGCCGGTTTATCAAACTCCCTGACTAATTGCCAGGCA
>JAQUBU010000115.1 GCA_028686565.1 Syntrophomonadaceae bacterium | reverse complement strand
TGGCCTTGATAAATGCGGATGGATTAGCGGGATTTGCGAACCTTCTGCTTTTTGCCGGGATTTCTTTACTGAGCGTTGCTTTAGCCTGGCTGGCTGGTGAAAAAATGTATTTTAAAGGTTTGGTGGGCTCCAGTGAAACCACTGCGAAAAGGAAAAAGCTGAGTGAATCTGAATATCGGCGTCAGGGAAAAGGTTTGCCGCCGGTACTATCATATTGGGCCAAAGAGATGCGTCTGCTGTTCAGAACCCCTACCTATTTTATCAACAGCGTTATGACCAATCTCCTGATACCAGTATTGATTACAATTCCCTTCCTAATCCAATCGCATAATCAAAAAGAAGCTATGCCTATGCCCTGGGAACAATTGCTGGATGGGGCTCAGGGTCAGACCATTCTGATGGCAGTAATCATAGGTATTATTGTCTTTATGGCAGGCTCCAACGCCATTACGGCGACATCGATATCCCGAGAAGGGAAGGAATTCTATATATCAAAGTATATTCCCCTATCATATGGGCAGCAGATTAGGGCGAAATTGCTTTCTGCTTATCTATTGGGGGTCAGCGGGGCAGTCTTGCTTATCATGGCAGTGAGAATTCTGATGCCTTTGGACGGTGTTTTTATCGTCCTGCTGTTAGTTGTGAGCCTGGTAGCTATTACACCTGTTATTGAGGCTGGTTTGATTATTGATTTATACAACCCCAAGCTTAATTGGGAAAATGAACAGCAAGCATTCAAACAGAATTTTAATGTGGTTTTTTCCATGCTGCTGTCCATTCTCCTGGGCGGCGCTATTATTTTTATAGTGATTCGTTTTATTCACTCTCCTATTCCCGCAGCATTATTTATGCTTTTTGCTTTTGGGTTTACAGCATTGCTGTTGTACTATTTTCTAATGACATGGGGAACCAGGCTATACCAAAATATGGAGATATAACGAGGCGAAAAGATTCTTTAAGCGAGGGGGGCTTATTAACAAAACTGGCGGCGGTTTAATCCCCTGCCTCGTTGCAGCGGTGCGAAAGAAACTGCTCCGCAGTTTCTTCTGATGCTTAAAGATCCGGGACAGATGCTAGCAATAATAAACTGAATACTAATGCTCACCCGAGAATATTATTTAAAGAATATTCTAAATAAGGGGTGAGTATTATTTTTTATGGGGATTTAACTGTTTCAAATTGGATAGCCGCACTTTTCTCCTGCTGAGCTTTTTTATTAGCATTTCTTTATTTTCTGTCTGGCTTGATCGATGGGAACGGCATTTCTATGGAGTGAAATCCGGTGTAAGCATGGAAGGCCAGGATTTATCGGGATTGCTTCCCGGTGAGGTGAAAATGTCAGTCCAGGAATTAGCTTTAAAATATCAGAGAATTCCTGTAGACGCAGCATTAGATAAAGAAACGGGGGTAATTTTGGAAGATCAAGATGGAATTTCAATAAATATCGAAAGCAGCATTAGAAAGATAATGGCGGCCAATCCGAACCAGAGTCTAAAGCTTGATACATATTTGGTTCATTCCAAATATAACAGCGATGAAATTAGAAAAGCTAATAAAACTCTGGCTTTTTATGAAACCTGGCTAAGGGGTACTAATCAACGCTGCACTAATATCTCCCTGGCTATGGCAAGTATAAATAATACTTTGATCTGGCCCGGACAGGTATTTTCCTTTAATGAAATTGTGGGACCCCGAACCCCGGAGCGGGGTTATCAGCCGGGACCGATTATATTGATGGGTACGACTGAGCTTGATTATGGAGGAGGAGTGTGCCAGGTAGCCAGCACCATTTATAATGCGGCCCTGGCTGCCGGAGTAAAAATTATAGAACGTCATCCGCACAGTAAACCAGTAGGCTATGTTCCTGAAGGCAAGGATGCATCAGTTAGCTTCGATGATCTTGATTTAAGGTTTAGCAATAATTACCAAACACCATTAATAGTAAAATCAGGTATTAGCCGAGGGCGAATTTGGGTAGAAATAAAAGGAGAGGGGAATTAATTTGAAGATTTATTTTGCTTCTAATAAAAGATTGCGCTGGACGGGGATAGTCTTGTTAGTTATTGCAATATTTGCGGCCTGTTCATTCCTGCTTGTAAATAAGGACAGTGTTACCTCAATGGGAGAAGCTATTTACCAGGGTAATAGCGGAGCTAAGTCTGTAGCCATAACTGTAAATGTAGATTGGGGCGAAGAATTTATCCCTGTAATGTTAAAAGAATTTAAGGAAAATAAAGCAGAGGTCACTTTCTTTGTTACAGGGAAATGGGCTGAAAAAAACGCTGAATTGCTAAAGCAAATGAAAAAGGAAGGGCACAGCATCCAAAATCATGGCTTTAAGCATGTGCATTTCAACAGTCTCTCAACTGAACAAACCCAGGAACAGATTAAGCAAGCCGAAGCGGTTATTTCTCGAATTACGGGAGAAAAAAGCCAATTCTTTGCCCCTCCTTACGGGGAAAAAAATCAGCAATTGATTAATGCGGTTGCAGATATGGACTATCAGTATATCATGTGGAGCATTGATACTATAGATTGGCAGCGTCCCGGGCCCCAGACCATTGTAAAGCGGGTGATCGGCAAGCTGCATAATGATGCCATAATCCTTATGCATCCGACTGAACCAACTGTAAAGGCTCTGCCTGATATGCTTAAACAAATAAAAGATCAGGGCTATAAAATGCAAACTATTGATAAAATTATAATCGATAAGGAGGCTAAAGCTAAAAATGATGTCAAAGCTAATTAGATTTTTAGGAATCCCCCTACTTTCATTAATTATTATATTAACAGCAGGCTTTTCAGTAGCTGCTGAGGGGCCTTATGTCGGCTCCAAGTATTACTGTCTGATGGATGCAGAGACTGGACAGGTTATAATATCCAAGAATATGGAGGAAATTAGACAAGTTGCCAGCACCACCAAAATGCTTACCGCCATATTGACAATGGAGTATGCAGATCTTAATGAGATAGCCGAGGTCAGCCAGTACGCAGACCACACTCCGGAGTTTACCATAGGTTTAAGAGCCGGGCAGAAAGTTGCGGTTGGAGAACTGCTGAAGGTTTCCCTGATCCGCTCCTCCAATGATGCAGCAGTAGTTCTGGCCGAACATGTTGCTGGAAACGAAGAATTATTTGCTCATTTAATGTCTAAAAAGGCATTTGCATCAGGAGCAATGGTTACCCATTTCAGAAATGCTTCTGGTCTTCCGGACAATGAGCATTATAGTACTGCTTATGACCTGGCGCAAATAGGACGTTATGCCTTATCTGATCCAACCATAAAAAAACTGGTGGCCACCAGGCAAAGCGAATTCAAACATCCAGGCTACCTTAAGCCATTAACAATTAATAATACCAATGGCCTTCTGGGCAGCTACCCGGGTGCTGATGGGATAAAAACCGGTACTGCCAATGCTGCCGGCAAATGTCTGGTAGCCTCCGCCAGCCGGCAGGGACGCCAATTAATTGCAGTAGTACTGAAGTCGCCAGATAGGAACGGAGATTGTATTCGTTTGCTGGATTATGGATTTAAGCAAAGTACTTTAAGCAAGGTAGTTGATCACAGCCTGGCTTTTAAAAATATAAGCATAAGCAATGGTGAGGAAAGTGGTGTAGATGTTTATCCAGCTGAGGATTTAGAACTCTGGATTTCTGATAAGGGTCCCGATGTTGAAAAAAGGGTCAAGATGGATTATGAACTTGCTGCTCCGGTAAGCAAGGGTCAAAAAGTTGGGATAATGGAAGTATATTGCGACGGGAAAAAAGTTAGAAGCATTGACCTCATATGCGGTCAGAAGATAGATAAAAAGGGTAATTTACTATTTAGAATAGTTAAAGATCATTGGGGACAAAAGGAGAAGGGATAAAAGAAAAGCAGTTTACAGATGTTCTAAAGGATTCCTGTCTTAAAAGCAGAATATAGAATAGATTATATTATTTGGAGGTATGAATTTGATAAGTTCCTGGAACTTGAGTAAGGGGTCTACTCTGGTAGTAGAAGAAATACCATATTTGAAATCAGCAGCGATAGGGGTGTACATTAAAGTGGGCTCGCGGCATGAAAGGCCTAATATAGCTGGAGCCAGCCATTTTATTGAACATATGCTTTTCAAAGGCACTCCCAGGCGCACAGCACGTGAAATAGCTGAGGGATTCGAAAAAATCGGAGGTCAGCTAAATGCTTTTACCTCCAAGGAATACACCTGCCTATATGCCCGGACACTGGATGAGGATATATACATCGCCATGGATATTATTTTTGATATGCTTTTTAATTCCGGTTTTGTAAGCAAAGACTTCAATACTGAAAAAGAGGTTATTATCGAAGAAATAAATATTTATGAAGATACCCCCGATGATCTTATCCATGATGTGTTTTCTCGTAATCTATGGAAAGGACATGCTATGGGTTCTCCGATTTTAGGTACATTGGATTCAGTTGGCAGCTTTGACCGGCAGGAAATTCATGATTATTATAAGGCCTGCTATGTACCGGCCAATATGGTAATAGCACTTGCCGGTAATATAGATAAAGAAAAAATTAAGGAAAGTATAGAAAGCTATCTGGAGTCTGAGAATAAAGGGTAGGTTAATCTGCCTCAGGTCAAGCCATCCGGCATGGAGTCCTTCGTTAGCATGGTGGAAAAGGATACGGAACAAGTGCAGCTATGTATCGGGGTACCTGGTATATCTTATTATAATCCGGAAAGATATACCCAGAACGTGATGAACAGTATTTTGGGCGGGGGGATGAGTTCACGGCTTTTCCAAAGTATTCGTGAAGAACGGGGATTAGCCTATTCAGTTTATTCATTTCCTGCCAATTATTCAGATACGGGTGCTTATTCTGTTTGTATCGGTACTGGTCCCACCAAGGTCAGCACCTTTTTTGAAGCACTATTCAAGGAGTTGGACAAGTTTACCAGACAGGGAGTTAGTGATGAAGAAGTTGCCAGGACCCAGCAGTTAATTAAATCCAGTATGTATCTGGGGCTGGAAAGCGTAATGAATCGCATGAGCCGATTAGGCAAGTCCTTATTGATGTACGGCGAGTTAAAATCAGTAGAGGATGTAATTACCGACATCCTGGCCGTCAATGCTGGTATGGTCCAGGATTTTGCCAGTGAGTTGCTTAAGAAGCCAAACTTTTCATTGGCAGCTATCGGCCCTGCCGAAGTTTTGACCGAGGTCGAAAAAGAATATCGCAAGTGGTGGGGTTAAGAAGTATTGTAAGATGGGGAGTGGAGATGAAATGAAAGTATTGCTGAAAAGGCTGCATTCCAAGGATTTGCCTTTGCCTTGCTATATGACGCCGGGTTCATCAGGAGTGGATATTTATGCTGCGGTTGAAGAAGAACTGCTGATTCCCGCAGGCAGGAGTGCCCTGGTGCCAACCGGGATAGCCATAGCCATGCCGGACGGATACGAAGCACAACTGCGGCCCCGCAGCGGACTGGCCTTAAAACATGGGTTAACCCTCTTGAACACGCCGGGTACAATTGATGCGGATTACCGGGGAGAAATCAAGGTTATTGTTATAAATCTGGGGGACAAAGAGTATATTTTGAAAAAAGGCGAAAGGATTGCCCAGATGATATTTGCCCGGGTAGAAAGAGCTGAACTATTGGAGATAGATGAACTGGATGAAACATTGCGGGGAGCCGGGGGATTTGGGCATACTGGAGCCTGAAGGAGGCATAAGATGCGCATAAATGAACTGGTGGGCAAGGAAATGGTGAACATTTATGACGGGATGAGAATGGGAACAGTCGGGGATTCAGATATGCTGGTGGATGAGGAAACCGGGCAGATCATTTCCATAATTCTTCCCAATCGATCCACGGCCCTAACCTTTTGGGCAGATCGGCAAAAAATGGTCATCCCCTGGGAGGCCATCAAAAAAGTCGGACGGGAAGTAATCGTAGTCGATATAGATAATACCCACATGAGACTGAAAAACAATTCTCTTTAAGGCATGGGGACGATTCTTTTGCCTGATTTGTCACCTCATCTTGCGATACAATGAATGTATCGGGAGGTGGGGCATATGACAAGAAGAGCGCGGGAACTGAGCAAAACGGATATTTACCACATCTTGCTGCGAGGTAATGAACGGAAAAATGTCTTTCAAGGTGTGGTTGAAAGAGTAAAATGGAATAAAAGGTAGTCTGTAGCCTGGAAGGTCTGTCTGCTAGATTTGGATGAAATGAGAAACAAGGCAAAAGAACCATCCCTATGTCTTCATGTCTTGGCTTTACAAAATATGTTTTATCTGATACAATCATATAAATAAGATATTGAAACGATTTTATAGAACCCGCCAGGGGAGCGTACGCAAAGTTGCTTGACTGGTAAAAAGGTTCTTTAAGATAAGTGGTCGGGCGTACTGAAGTTGTCCGGTTGCATTAATACTAATAACAGGCTCCCTTCTTCCAGGGGACCTGTGTTAGAGATTATTATATTCCTCTGCTGATTACAAAGCAGAGGAATTTTTATTTGATTTTCCGGTTGAAGGGCGTTGGATCAACTTAATATCTGAAAAAAGCACTTCATAGTAATGGAAACCAAATGTTTTAAACAAAAAGATAACCTGCATCATTATACTGTTTAATGCCCAGCCAGGACCCCAGCAGAGGCAGTAAAAATAATTGCACTGGACCCCGATTAGTTTTTTATAAATGAAGATAATTTGACTTAACAGGGCAAGCTAAAGATAAAAAGGAGCAATAACATGGACAATCAAGATATGGAATACCGGGGGTCTTATCCTCCGTGGAGCCGGACTGTTTCTCTAAATGAAATGACCGGTGAAGCCGGGATCGATTTTGACCAATTTGTAAGCTGTATAGAAGAGGGTATGAGCAACAGTCAAATGGCTGAACGCTTTCAATTAAGCGAAGCCGCAGTAAATTCCCTTACAGAGCATTTTTTTCATTACGGGATTGGCTCCGTAATGGGCGGGGATTAATTAGTTGCCCCTGAAAAACTCGTAAAATCTAAATGTGGGATGCATAAATATTCAGCGGAAAGTCTTCGCATGGAAAACACCTTCAGCTTGTCTCGCAGTTCAAGGGGTACCGGGCAAAAT
>JAQUBU010000114.1 GCA_028686565.1 Syntrophomonadaceae bacterium | reverse complement strand
TATTGCCGGCTGGGAAAAGCCAAATTCTTCAGCGGTACGCGAAAGATTCTGAGTTTCAACCACCCTGATATAGGTTTTAAAAAGATTAAAATTCATGCCAATCACCAACCTGTCTAAATTATCTAAGAAAGCCTTCCAAAATGGTATCAATAGCTTCTTTTTCACTTAATCCCAATGACATCAGCTTAATAAGCTGTTCCCCGGCAATCTTGCCGATAGCAGCCTCATGAGTCAAAACTGCTTCAGCGTTTTCGGCCACCAGTTGGGGGATAGCCCTGATTTTGGCAGTATCCATAATAATGGCATCACATTCCACATGGCCGCTGCACTCATTTTCCCCGTATAATGCCGCTTTAAAAACCTGAGATGAGCTATCCTGAGCCACCGAACGGGATAAAATCTGCGCTACACCTCCCCCACCCTCAATATGAACCTCTATATCTGATTCAGCTATTTGATTGTCATGGGTTAACAATCTCTCTACAACTTTGAGATTACCCTTTTCTTTAATATAAGCTACTGTTGATCTCAGGGTATCATCAACCCCTTTAATCTGAGACATTTCCATCTCTGCAACAGCACCGCTTTCCATTTTAATAATGGTAGTCGGGTTTAATATCCTTTTCCCTTTACCGCTGCCTTCGCCATAGTGCTTCTCAACATATTTCAGGCGGGCACCTTTTTTAACAATAACTTCATGAATTCCATTATGACTGGAATCAGCATGGCTGTCATTGTGAATTCCACAGCCTGCTATAATGGTAACATCTGCATCTTCACCAACAATAAAGGTATTATAAACCTTATCTTTAAAACCTGATTTTGTAAGTATTACAGGCACGTGAACAGTCTCCTGTTTGGTACCAGCTTTAATATCAACAATAAGACCACCATTTTCCGGATTAGTTGTAATACTTATATTAGGGGAGGACTGGCGTAATACAGCTTGTCCATCCCGCCGGATATTAAGGGCACCTGTAGGAAATTTTTTCATATCAGCTATGGTCTGCAGCAAGTTCATATCCAATTGTTCAAATTTCATATACCATTTCTCCTCTGCACTGCTCTTTCATTTTGCATTCAACATCTTCCCTGATTAATGGCCATATTTCTTCAGGAGTTCCTTTAGCTTTAATTAAGCCATCATCTACAACAATAATTTCATCACAAATGTGCAGTACATTCTCATTATGGGTAATTATAATCGCGGTCAAATCATTATTAGACTTAAATTTGCTGATAATAATTCCTATTAGCTTCTGAATAGTCCATAAATCAACCCCGGCTTCAGGCTCGTCAAATATGCTGACACTGGCATCCCTGCCTAATACCTGAGCAATTTCCACGCGCTTGATTTCTCCTCCGCTAAGCCCCGGTCCTACATCACGATCCAGATAATCCTCCGGACATAAACCAACATCGCGGAGACTGGCTCTGAGACTAATATTATCAATACCTGGACGGGCTATCTTTAGCAAATCTCCCACCCGGAGTCCCTTAAACCTGGGCGGCTGTTGAAAAGCATAGGCTATACCTTTGCGAGCACGTTCGCTAACATCGAGATCGCTTATATCTTCATCATTAAGGTATATATTACCATTACTGTGTTTATAAATGCCCATTATCAATTTGGCAATAGAAGTCTTACCGCCGCCATTAGGTCCAGTAACCGCATAAAGCTTGCCTGGTTCAAATTCCATACTTATTCCACGAATAATTTCCCTATTTTCACCATTATTATCACTTACCGCCATTTTTATATTTTCCAGCTTCAACATAAGCTTGCCTCCCTCAATAAGCATGAAATCATGTTTCTATTTTAGCATAACTCATAGTTATACGTCTAATGCATAAAACAAGAGTTTATTTTCCAGGGTTAAGGTTTAAAAATATATTCTAAAGCTCCCATAGCAACCCCGACACTTAACAATAGTATAAAAAGCAAGCATACATCATTGCAACCTCCCGTGCAAATCGAAAAGAACACCCCAAATGAGGTGTTCAAATATTTGTATTTATCCGAAATGATTATTTCGCACGATAGTCCTTGATATCTGATTTTTTTCGTAATTCTTCAACATAATTGTTAAAATTACTATTTTGTTTTTCGTTTTGCAGATTCATCATAATCTGATTTTTTACTTCGTCAAAGCTCTGGCTACGAGCCTCCTTTGCAGCTCCTGCCTTGATAATGTGATAACCGGACTCGGTTTTTACCGGTTTTTTGGTCATCTCACCCGGTTTCAGTTTTAAAGCCGCAGTTTTAAATTCAGTAACAAAGCTGGTATCCTGGTTGACTATGCCCAAATCTCCACCCTGTTCTTTACTGGGACATGTGGAGTATTTTTTTGCCAGTGCAGCGAAATCCTGTCCTTGCTGGAGCTGCAGCAGGATATCCTTAGCTTCTTTCTCACTAGCCACAAGAATATGCGATATCTGTGTACCCCCTGCTTCCATAAAAGAAGCCTTATTATCATCGTAAAACTTCTTAATTTCTTCATCACTTACCTTGACACTTTTGCTTACAGAGGCCTGCATTTTATTTATCAAAAGCTGCATTTTCATCTCATCTCTCAATTGCTTTTCATCCATGCCGTTAGCCTGCATATAGCTAGTAAATTCATCCTGACCCGTATCTGATTTGTTTGCTTTTAACTGGTCTATCAATGCATCTACTTCATTTTCTTCAATTATTATTCCTTTACTCTTAGCATCTTGTCTTAATAAAGCCTGCGCAACCAGATTATCGAAAGCATTATCGCGCATATTTTTTATTAATTCCTTATCCTTTTTTTCGTCAATGCTCTGACCTGCGTTATTCCGGGTTTCATAGTTCTTCTTAATTATCAGAAAACGTTCTTCCCATGCAACCCGGCTAATTTTCTCCCCATTGACTTCAGCAATTAAATCTGTCTTAACCGCTGAATTGCAGCCAATTATCCCTAGCCCCAGAATAATAAGCAATATCCAGAAAGTTTTCCGTCCCATGATTATCCTCCTCACAACAAACTAGGAATTATTATAGCATAAAACGCAAGCCTCTTTCATCTAATATTTCACTTGATTCAATCGCAGATTGGTAACTTTTGCTATTAGCCCGTGCTTCATTGTAAGTTATACAAGTTTCGCACTTGCAAGAAATTCATAGCTTCACGCGCCTACTTCGTCGCTCAATGATACCCTGCTCAAAACTGCATATTTCTTTCCATGTCAACTTTCGTAAGTTAAAATGGGGGTCCTATTAGGCTCCCCCATTTATCTTTACGAATATTTCAGGTTTTTATTAATTTTTTAGACTATACCTTGCGCCAGCATGGAATCGGCAACTTTCAGGAAGCCTGCAATATTGGCTCCAACTACCAGATTATCTTCATATCCGTATTCCCTGGCTGCAGCACTGGCATTTTTATATATATTGACCATGATATCCTTCAACTTGGCATCAACTTCTTCAAAAGTCCAGGAGTATCTCATACTGTTCTGGGACATTTCCAGAGCTGAAGTAGCTACTCCGCCAGCATTGGCGGCTTTGCCAGGAGCAAACATAACTTTGTTGGCCTGGAAGACCTTAACTGCTTCAGGTGTAGAAGGCATATTGGCACCTTCAGCTACTGCAAAGCAACCATTGGCAACCAGAGCTTTGGCATCTTCCTCATCCAGTTCATTCTGAGTGGCACAGGGCAGAGCAACATCACACTTAATCTTCCATATGCCTGTGCCCTCAAAATATTCAGCAGTAGGATGAACCTTGACATAATCCTTGATTCTTCCTCTTTCGACTTCTTTGATCCGTTTTACCGTATCCAGGTTAATACCATCTTTATCGTAGATATAACCGTTGGAATCGTTTAAGGCCACTACTTTGCCGCCAAGCTGCTGCACCTTTTGGGTTGCATAAATGGCTACATTGCCGGAGCCGGAAATTACTACGGTGGCATCCTTAAAGGATTTCCCTTTGGCTTTAATCATTTCATCTGTCAGATATACCAGGCCGTAACCGGTTGCTTCAGTTCTAGCCAGGCTGCCGCCCCAATTAAGCCCTTTACCGGTCAAGACACCTTCATAAAGAGTAGTTATTCTCTTATACTGACCGTACATAAAACCAATTTCACGTCCGCCTACTCCGATATCTCCAGCAGGAACATCGATATCAGCTCCTATGTGGCGATAAAGCTCGGTCATAAAGCTCTGGCAGAATCTCATAACTTCTGCATCCGATTTGCCTTTGGGATCAAAATCGCATCCGCCTTTGGCACCGCCTATGGGCAACCCGGTGAGGGAGTTTTTGAAAATTTGTTCAAAGCCTAAAAATTTGATTATACCAGGATATACAGTCGGATGTAATCTCAGGCCGCCTTTGTAGGGGCCAATCGCACTGTTGAATTGAATACGCATACCGCGATTAACTTGCACTTTACCGTTGTCATCAACCCATGGTACACGGAAGATAATCTGTCTTTCTGGTTCCACTATTCTTTCCAGAATTCCTGCCGTCCGGTATTCAGGGTGCTTTTCTAATACGGGCTCCAGTGATTCCAGAACCTCCTGAACCGCCTGGTGAAATTCGGGTTCATTGGGGTTTCTTTTGACAACAGTCTCCATTACTTCCTGTACATATGACATTCTTTCTTCCTCCTTTGGAATTTCTGTTTGTAATGTCAATTACTAACTCAACTTTCGTAGTTGACATATTATGCGACATAACTAGTGTGCTTGCCATTGTTATGAAATAGCGTACTTGTCATTGCGAGCGCAGCACCTACCTGTCATTGCGAGCGCAGCGCCTACCTGTCATTGCGAGCGCAGCGCCTACCTGTCATTGCGAGCGCAGCGCCTACCTGTCATTGCGAGCGCAGCGCGGCAATCTTCCCCCGTAATTGATTACGTAAATGAAAAATGCGCTAACGCTTTTCGTTTATCGTGGCGGGTTATTACCCGTGATAATTGCGAGCGGTAGAGAAGCAATCTAAAATGACTTGGCGATGGATGGATTGCTTCGCTGCACTCGCAATGACATATAAGACAGCTCGCTATGTTCGTCAATATGGAATTTTAAACAGTTTATTCTATTGCTTTTTCGGGCTTTTCAGCCTGTTCTTTTGGTCAGAAAGTTGAGTTACTAAACCAAATTATAGGTTTTATAATGGTATTGTAAATAGATTTTGCCCCGATATACTGTATTCAATTTAAAGCAGTTTAAAACCTAAAAGAGGATTTGCATTATTTACTGCAAATCCTCCCCGGTTTATTACCTATTTAAACCCTCGTTCCTCATCTTCTCCTCAAATATACGGCTTTTATAATCTGTCAAGGGAAGTTCAATAAAAAGCAATTCCCTGTCTGCTTTGCAGTCTGCAAAATTACTATCGCCCAAGTGCTTATCTTCAGTAGTTTCGGCAATATGATTTTGGACAGAATCAGCTATACTTGCTTTTAATTGCTGCAAATTAGCTTCCAAAGGAGATGCCAGCGGCAATACCACATCAGCTAATTCAGCAGTAGGTGTCATAAAGGAAGTCAGCACCACCAGCAATTCACATTCTTCCAAATCTGCTTTGCTTAAAATACCTGCTCCCAGAGGATCTTCATCAATTATCAAAAGACCTTTTATCTTTGAGCCTTTAATTTCTTCTCCAAGCTGGCTTTTACTCTTGGTAAAACCTGCAATCCATAATCCGGTAATATAAGCCCCCGGATGAACCAGCAGTAATTTTCGCTCGGCAGACAGCGGGTCTATGGATTCTGACAGCAGTTCAGCCACAATTTCCATAGCTGCCGGGTTTAGACTATAGCCATCAAGTAGAATCGTGGTTTTCTTCGCTTGAACATAGAGTTCCGCAAATTCTTTAAATTCCCGCAAACAGTCAAACGATTCCTGCCTGGATGTTTCTTCACTGTCTGGCATGTTATGGTTTTTTTCAGTTATTATTTTATCTTTAACAGCCTGAAGCAGTTGCTCAAGTATAACAGTATTATTCTGCTTAAGAGGAATTTTAATGCTGGCCAGATCATCAGCCAGTGTAGATTGCGGGCTGATAATTACTAGCCTGGTCCCCGCCCGGGCTGCCTGGCGCGCCCGCACTGCGGCAATTTGTGCATGATCAAAAGAACCTATCATTAATATCAAATCACTTTGGCAAAGAGTTTCCCACTTTCCTGTAAGTACCTGTTCCATAATGATTTGGCGCATACGTTCCCCAAGTTCAAAGGAAAAGCTGCTCATTTTATCAGTACCCAAAGTTTCAGCAATTTGGACTGCGGCACACGCTTCCTCCCCAGTCAGGTCTGGGCTGGCGAATACTGCCAGTGACGAGCTGCCAAAACGCTGTCTTATATCATTGAGGGAAGAGCCTGCCTTTTTTATAGCCTCTGCCAGTGATGCATTCTTCAAAACATTATTATCCTTTAGCATTGCTGCTCGGATGGGCTCCTCTTCTATTGCTTCCCAGCCGAAACGTCCCCGGTAACATAAGAGCTCACCCTCATCCGGTTCAATCTTGACTATCATATCACCGCGGCTCTTGACCAACTGCCCGCAGCCAAGTGAACATTGCGCACAATTCGTATGGGATTCAGTAAGCAGCATGGGAACATTTTTATGGATAGAATTTCTCTCTGTTAAGGCACCAGTAGGACAAAGAGCCACACATTGGCCACAGCATATGCAATCGCTTTCCTTAAGCGATACCCCCAGTTCAGGTTGAATAACCGTTTCAAAACCACGATTTACCAACCCCAAAGCTGTTGTTCCCATTACTTCATCACATATCCGTACACACAATCCGCAAAGTATGCATTTATCCATATCTCTGATTATAAACGGATGGTCTTCAGCAGATAATTGCGGGTGTTTAGTTCCTTTAAGACGCTGGGGCTGAACCCCGTAATCTCCGGCATACTGGATCAGTTTGCATTCAAAATAATCAGCACAACCGCATTCCAGACAGCGCTTGGCTTCTTTAATGGCCTCTTCTTCCGTCAGCAGGTAGCTGACCGGAGCAAAATTGCGGCGGCGCTGGTCAGCATTCATATGTTTTATTTTTATCCGGCTTTGTTTTTCATAATGGGCAAAGTCAGCCGCACTTACCTCTTTTTCCACCAGGAAGCCGGGAACCGC
>JAQUBU010000113.1 GCA_028686565.1 Syntrophomonadaceae bacterium | reverse complement strand
GATATATTGAATTGTATGCTGGCTTGCCTAACAATCTCTTTCGGATGCTCTTCAATATTCTTAAGAATGTAAATAGTTAAAGCATTTTCATCTATCTTTGATTTTGCCATGTTATATTCTCCAATTCAAAATATTTTTAAACTCCCATAGCACAAGCGGTTGGCTTTCCCGGTACTTTCTTTAATCATAATGTAACACGTTATATCATAAATTGTAACAGCTTAATAATAATTGTTAACATAAATATGGGTATTTATTCACTTTGATGTTCTTGATGGGTTCCTTCTGCCGGTGGCACAACTACGATATTTCATTGGTCTTTCTAAGATCGGTCATAATTATGTGCAAACAACCAAAGCAGCATAACTCCAGCACATCGATTACCAGGAAGAAAATTATGTTGATTGCCGCAATGGATTAATCGCCGGGCTGGTGGTCGGCATTAAACAGCTCAACCGGGGCAGCTTCAAGGTCAAGCAGCATCTGAGATATGTAGACCGATATGGCGGCGAGGAAGCCTGGACCAGCCTGGGGGTGGTTGACGTCCTGGAGATCAAGGAACATATAGCGCCCCTCATCATACCGAGTTTGGAGGATGAACTGGCCAAGCGGTTTGATTACCTGATGTTAACTGTTGAACTGGCCAAAATCCTGGGCAAAGCGGCGGTCAAAGCCAAAGACAATATAGTCAGGACAGCCCAGGCCCTTTCCGGTCTGGGTACAATACCGCAGGTTCTGGCCCAAAAGAGCATAATAGAGAAAATCCAGACCGATGACTTTTGGATTGAAGCCGATATATTGGAATATGAACAGGTAAGAGAAGCCTTGCGCGATTTGATCAAGTTCATCGAAAAGGCCGCCAGCAAGGTCTACTACACCAATTTTACGGATGAGATTCTCAAAATCGTGGAAAACGAAGGCGAGTACAATATATATAATCTCCAGAGCTATAAAAAGAAGGTCAATAAATACCTGCGCGAACATGAAGATAACATTGCCATTTTCAAGCTCAAGAACAACAAACCGATTACCAAAATGGACATAAAAGCCCTGGAACAGATACTCTGGGGAGAGGTAGGAAGCAGGGCGGATTATGAAAAGGACTTTGGCGACACCCCGCTTGCCATACTGGTGCGGGAGATCGTGGGGCTGGATCAAAAAGCTGCCAAAGAAGCGTTTTCGGAGTTTATTAATGATGAAAACCTGGACAGCAAGCAAATCCGCTTTCTCAAAACCATCGTAGATTACATCGTCAAGAACGGCCATATGCTCGATAAAAGCGTGTTGCAGGATGACCCGTTCCTGTCCATCGGCAGCATTACCGAGGTGTTCCCGATGGAGCGGGCGGTAAGAATAGTAGGCGTTATCGACTCCATCAACAGAAATGCTACGGAAGTGGTAGGAGCGTAGTAATAAATGGATACCTCTTGTCAGGAAAGATTATTTGCCGTATAATTAAATGTAGTCACCAGAACCACTCCGGAAGGAGGCGTTTTGAAATTACGCCGATTAATGTAGGTATACGCGAAGCCAAGACGAATTTAAGCCGGCTTCTCAAGGAAGTGCAAAAAGGGGCAGTGGTAAATATTACTGATCGCGGTAAAAGCATAGCCAGGCTGGTTCCTATTGAAGAAAATGCAATATCAATGGAACAAAGGATCAGCAACATGGAAAGGAACGGCTGGCTTAATCCTTTGGATCATAAGCAACCGGTTCTGCCTATACCTATACCGGTACCTACTAACCTGGCCCAGCAATTTCTCCAGGAGGATCGGGGCTAATGTCGTGCGATTTTGCGATTTATTGGGATAGTTCGGCTGTTATTTCCTGCCTTTGCACCGACATGCATAGCGATAGAGCAATAGGAGTTTTAAAAAGGCCAGTCTACCATTTGATATCATCTTTAACCATCGCTGAAACCTGTGCAGTTATTAACCGCCTTGGCCGCGAAGGCTATTTGCTGGATGAGCAGGTAAACAGAGCCTTGCAAACCATCATTAACGGCCCCTGGAGGTTGCTCAACCTGCATCCGGAGCCGGATGATCTGCGGTTCTTGGCGGCTAAATGGAAACTGCGCGGAGCAGATTTGTGGCATCTGGGGTTAGCAGTCAGGATTAAAAAAGATTTGCCTGAACTGCAACTCTTAACCTTTGACCGGGCGCTGGAACAGGCGGGAGTTGGGGAAAACCTGGGTGAACCGACCGATTAAATGCTTGACAGAAGCTATATTTTTAATTCGCCGCTTGGACAGCAGCCTGGTGAAAATCAACGGTTTCCATTTTTAATCTGTTTAAATATTGCATCAAAATACCTTTTATATCAACACCCGAGCCTATGGCGATCATAAGCAGGCATAAAACAAAAAGGCCATGTTTCATTTTTGAAACATGGCCTCAGATTGTAGACAAAACCGTTTTCAGAGTGCGATAGCTGGAAGCGGCTTTCCTTTTGGAAACCAAAACCAGAGAAGACGTATTTAACATCTTAGCGGATGTTTCAATATTCATGCAATATCCAACAGAAGATGATGAAATATGTGGCTTTGTGTGCTGTAAAGAGGGGAGAACTTTCTCATTTATTAATTCCTATATAATTCGTAGATTATATGAGATACGTTATATTAATCAAGCGCAGTGTCTGCAATTGCTCCAAATTCCTGATAAAGGTGAAAGGTCACCAATCCGAATGTTGAAGAAAAGGCTGCAGATTGGAGAAGAGCAGAACAGCCGAACCAATGTCATTAAATTCAACGGATTGTTGATAAAGCAATTACTGCCTATGATAATCAGCTTATAACGACCGATAAACTCAAATACCTTTTATCTATAGTCAGGAAACAACCGTTGGATTTTGATATAAAAATTGAAGGGTCACGTTTAAATGAAGAGGAATTACTCGAGTTGCTGGAGAACGACTAAGTAATTGCTAAAATTTATATTTACACGGAAGTTGTTTACCTTCCTCTATTCTTCTATGATTTTTCCATGGTTATCAGGTTTTATGACAAAGAACCAGGTATAATATTTTCTTGAAATATAAAAAGTTATGAAAAGAGTAAGCCAGGTTAGAGGCCAATTCCAATTTAAATAATTTATAATATCTGTATACTTTTCACTGAGAACTTCAAAAATTGTCATTGCGGTACAAAAGTAGAAGTAGTACATAAACTGCCTTACTTTGCTTTTGCCTTCCGGATAATGCAAGTTAAAGACAACACAGATTGCCGGGTAAATAAAGTATTCAAAAGAAAAGCTTGTTCGATTTGCATAGCTGAATGCTCTGACCGGATATTCTATAAGCTTGTACTGCACAACAGTAAGACCGAATAGCCAAGTTATTAACTGTTTGAACAAGAAAATGACCTGGGCTTCTCTTAATTTTTTCCTGGGGACAAAAATTATAAGCATAACTATGGTTATAATCCAGGCACTTGCTAAAATAATTACTTCTTTACTCATCAATTCTTGTTCCTTTCCAATAACAAATTGCTGTTATCTAATTTTCTAATGAGAGAAATAATTGGTCTTCTTACTATTTCCCAAAAAAGACTTAGCAATTTATGAAATTCTTCTTTTTAAGTTAAAATGGGGCTTCGCATTATCGTAAGGCGGATTGATGAACCAAATTTCGCAAAAAAAAGAGCCCCGACTTTAGCCAAGGCCCTTATTTTGATAATGTATTATTTTTGCATCATTTTAGCGCATTCGTTAGCACATTGGTGACAAACATCAGCACATTGCTGGCAGTGCTGGTCTTTAAACATGGCACATTCTGTAGCGCAGGCATCGCAAATGGTCCTGCATACACTGCAGAAATATTTTGCTTCTGAATGATCCATAGTCATGGTTTTAACCGCTAAGTCGCATACATCTGCACACAACCTAAGCATTTTGATACATTTTTCCCGTGCCTGGGCATCAGGCTCCTGTAAACAGGAATTAAAGCATTGGTTACATACCTGTGAGCATTTTGCGCATGCATCGATACAAGCCTGATACTTAGTAATTAATGTTTGGATATTTGTCATGCTTATTCTCCTTTGTAATTTAAATCAATACTATTCTTCTCAATAGATCAATAACTATTCACAAATCCAAAATATTTGCGAAAATATTCCCACACTTCTTTAAGCGGTCGGTTTCTATTAACAAATCCCAGCCTTGTTGCAGCGGTGCCCAAGAAACTGCTCCGAGTTTCTTTCGATGCTTAAATAATGGAGGAATAAAGAGTCTGTTAGCAACATGAAAGCCGGTAAAACGCTTTTGAAGTGTTTACCGGCTTTTGTATGATCAGTTCCGGGATCCAAGCTTATAGTGATTTAGCCAGGGTGGTTAGTTTTTCGGCAACTTCGGCCATTTCCATTACGGTAGCTGTAATTTCCTCAGTAGCTGCTGCCTGTTCCTGACTTTGTTTAACGGTACCTTGTGAAGCAGCGACAGCTTCCCGCATTTTGATTTCTATAGCCCTGATTAACTGTCCGATATCATCAGCAGTCTGTTTAGATTGATCAGACAGTTTTCTTATTTCCCCGGCCACTACCCCGAAGCCTTTTCCCAGATCCCCGGCCCGAGCTGCTTCAATCGCCGCATTCAGTCCAAGCATCTTGGTTTGATTCGCTACGTCCTTGGTAAAGACTAGAACATTGGCTATGTTTGCTAAATGTTCCTGCACAGCATTAATCTCATCTGCGAGTTTGCTTTCAGTGACATTAATCTCTCCGGCTGAAGAAGCTATTTGCTGCATCACGCTGGCCATTTCCTCAGTATTACTGCTTAGTTTGGCGGCTGCATTCTGTAAGTTGCTAGCCAGATTGCGCGGTGTGGTTATGCCAAAGGTGCCTACCACCTCACCAGTTTCTTCATCAAAGAGAGGAATACTTATCATGCGGATATTGCCTAACTTCCTGGTACTGATATCAACCTGTATCCTTTTTCGGGCCTCAATGGTCTGCATAGCAGTCTTTACTTCGGTTATCGGCAAGCCAATGGTCACATTTGTGTCAAATTTTTCTGAACCCATGCGACAGTTGACCTTCTCCATATCGCTCGCTCCTACCCAGGCTCCTTCGGGCTGGGAATCAATTATAATAGGAGCAAAAATATCAAAAGCCTTGACCACAGGATGAAGCCGGGGTGCAAACACTCCGTAAGTGCCGACCACGGCATTACGGTCATCGTCATCTTCAAAGATGGGAGCCACCCATAGATTCAGGCGAATACCGTAAATCTTCTCATTTACCGTTTCACTTATCGCTTTTCGGGTCTGGATGCAGCGTTGAATAAGGCCGCCCTGTATCAGGGGTTCACCCACTCGGATACCGGCAATTTCCATGTTGTGGTTTTGAATACAATCATAACGCTGGGTATCAGTAGTAAAATAAATCACTCCGTCTTTTCCGTAGGTTGGAGTGAGGAAAGGCGCTGATGTTCGAAAAGCCTCTTTCTTACTGCGGGCTTTTTTCAAGATCCGTTCGTGTCCTTCTACGAAAGTCATCATAATATTAGCCATATTAGAATCCATCAGTAAAGCAGAAGCCGGCTTCAGCTTCTGCGCTTGCTCGCGAACCTTTTCACTTCCGGTGGCCTCTATAATGACATCCAACCCCGGGGTGCTCAATAACTTACTCAAATCTTGAAAGGCAGGGACACCAAGTTTTCGGGCAAACTTCATTCCCGGGGCTTCAGCATTTACATCACACAAGCCTACAACTTTAAAATCCTCAATTTCATGGAATGCGCCCAGAATCGTGGTCCCGCCTTTGCCTCCTCCAATTATCCCAATGGTTGTCATATTTTCTCCTCCTCCTAATATTTCTAGATACCAATATCAGGCAGCTAAACCACCCGTTTGCTTGTTAATATTTATTTATAATAATACTACATAAAGATGGTAAATCTGCCATAATAAAAATTTGATATTTAATTAAAACCTGAGCCCGGTCAATCAAATAAGGCCAGTAACTTGACGGAATTTTATATTTAATACCTCTTTTGGTTCATAACATGGTTAAAGGAGTTTTGCTATAAGGAATGATTAAAGAGATAAGCGGTGCAAAGCCATAACCTTGAAGTTTGCCGCACCTCTATTCTGCCACAAACACTTATTGAAATACAAAGATTAAAACTATGTATGCAAAAAAAGATAACAGAAAGCTTCAGCCAGGGTTTTGATAGATATACAAATATGATATGTGAAAAACAGTGAGAAATATAGGAATATATACTACTATATACATATAAATAGCATGAAAGTAAAATCTACCATTAATATGGGGGGTTTAATAGATAAGATGAAAAACAGTATCGAAACGGGCAAAGAACAAAATGCAATCAGCCATGCTGAATTGAAACAAGCCAAAAACCTGAGCGGGCAGGCAATTTCGCTGCAGGAGTCAGATCCGAATGCTATTTTGAGAACAGGCATAATTAACCCTCAATCCATTAGCCATACGGATGTTATACAACTTCAACGAAGTGTAGGCAATCAGGCAGTTATCCAGTTCTATAAAAGAATTGGCCTGATTAATAATAAAACATCGGGGAATGTAAATGAAGAAGATATCAGAAAGCCTGAAAATAAGGAAACATTGCCGGCACCGCTGCAAATGAAAAAAGATTATACAGGTTTACCGGACAAATTAAAATCGGGAGTAGAAAAGCTGTCAGGCTTATCCATGGATAGTGTAAAGGTAAATTATAATTCTCCCAAACCGGCCGAACTGGGAGCATTAGGCTATACAGAAGGCAGCAATATCTATCTTGCAGCAGGGCAGGAGAAACACCTGGCGCACGAGGCCTGGCATGTAGTGCAACAGGTGTTGGGCAGAGTAAAGGCGACATTACAGAGAAAGAGAATAAACAATGATGCAGTTCTGGAAGCTGAGGCGAAAACCATGGGCGAAAAGGCTGAAGGAATTGGGCTGGAGGGGGCAAACAGCCATGAACCCTTAAGCGAAATTCACAACAGCAGTCAGGTAATTCAGAGAGTTATAGGTCCCCGCAAAAATGGCTATGTAGAGAGATATGGAAGCGACGAAGTGCTTTATGCCCAGTGGAATGAAGCGGCTCAATCGTATGATTTGTTTAAAACTGACGGGGAAGGGCAGAGAACGGGCGAATCTATCG
>JAQUBU010000112.1 GCA_028686565.1 Syntrophomonadaceae bacterium | reverse complement strand
TACAAAGTACTAGTTTCATAGCAATGACACAAAGATTGCCGCGTCGCTGCGCTTCCCGCAATGACAAGTACGCTAGTTTCATAGCAATGACAAGCACACTAGTTATGTCGCATAATATGTCAACTACGAAAGCTGAGTTAATTATCCTACTTCTTATTATTAACTATTTCCTTCCAGCGATACAAGAGCGCATGTGCTTCACGGGGGCTAAGTTCATCAAGGTCAATTCCCTGCAACTCCAAAATAACTGGATTATCTTCGAAAAAAAGCAAAGGCTGTATTAGATCAGGCTCTTTCTTGTTTTCTTTTTTCTTTTCCAAATGCTCCAGGATATCTTTGGCTCTGGCAATTACCTCTTCCGGCAGACCGGCTAACTGTGCCACATGGATGCCGTAACTCTTATCAGCTTTGCCGGGGAAAACTTTTTTTAAAAATACTACGGTATCGCCGCTCTCTTTCACCGAAACCGAGAGATTGACTACCCCGGAGTATTTTTCGCTTAAAGAAGTTAGTTCATGATAATGGGTTGCAAAAAGGGTTTTGGCTTTTATCTTGTCATGTATGTATTCGGTAACTGCCTGGGCAATACTCAGTCCGTCATAGGTGCTCGTTCCTCTCCCGATTTCATCCAATATGACCAGGCTTTTGCCACTGGCATTATTCAGGATATTGGCTACCTCAAGCATCTCCACCATAAAGGTACTCTGACCGGAAGCAAGATCATCGGAGGCCCCTACACGGGTAAATATGCGGTCAACAATTCCCAGCGCTGCCTTTTGCACCGGTATAAAGCTGCCCATCTGGGCCATAATTACCAGCAGTGCAGTTTGACGCATAAAGGTACTCTTGCCGCCCATATTGGGTCCGGTTATGATAGCAAGGTTGGCGTTCTGCCGGTCAATTTTCAAGTCATTAGGTACAAAACGCGATTCTTTTAAGCTTTTTTCCACAACAGGGTGACGACCAGCCTTTATTTCAATGCTTCCACTATCATTAATTTCCGGACGAGTATAATTATTCTGATAGGCTGTTTCAGCTAATGAATAAAGTACATCAATTATGGCTATTTTACCGGCCGTTTTCTGAATACGCTCCAGATAAGTACTTAGTTCTTCTCTAATGCTTATGAATTCCTGATACTCCAGGACAAATAGTTTTTCCCGGGCACCCAGAATCTTTTCTTCGTATTCCTTTAGTTCATGGCAGATAAAGCGTTCAGTGTTTACCAGTGTTTGCTTGCGGTGATAATCTTCTGGAGCCATATGCATATTGGACTTACTGATCTCAATATAATAACCAAAAACCTTATTAAACCCTACTTTCAGATATTTAATACCTGTCCGCATTTTTTCACGGCTTTCAAAATCAAGCAGCCATTCATTCCCCTGTTGGGATAATTGCCGCAATTCATCAATTTCTCTTTTGTAGCCAATTTTTATAATGTTACCTTCCTTTATGGCTAATGGAGCTTCATTATCTATGGACTGATCAATTTTCTTGAATACATCAGCTAAACTGTCTAATGCAGCTATATCCAGCAGGATTTCACTATCACAATTCTGCAATAATGATTTAAGATCGTCCAGCACCCCGATGGATATTTTAAGCGCCAGCAAATCACGGGGACTTGCGGTAGCACTGCCGATGCGACCGGCTAATCTTTGCAGATCATAAATAGAAGATAGTTTTTGCTTTAACTCAGTTTTTAATAAAAGATTATCTTTAAGTTCACCTAATGCATCAAATCGTTGATTAATTATCGATATGTCCTTGAGCGGCTGTTCAATCCAGGTGCGCAGGCACCTTCTGCCCATTGCGGTGCAGCAATTATCGAGTATTCCAAGCAAAGACCCCTCCTTTTTTCCCTCACGCAGGGAAAGAGTTAATTCGAGGTTACGCTGGGTTGAATAATCTATTTCAAGATAATTATTACTGTTATAGGTTCGAATGTTTTTTAATTGTTTAAGACTGCTTTTTTGGGTTTCGTCAAGAAAACTTATAATGCTTGCTGCTGCTTTAATACCAGATGAATATTCTTTCAGACCAAAAGCATCCAGGGACAATACCTCAAACTGGCGCATAAGTATATTACAAGCTTTGTCCAGATTAGTATCAGTGTCGTGGAGCGGGGTGAAGGAAATCCTCCCGCTGGTAAATAAAGTTTCTTTCCAGCGCAGCGGCAGTTCACTCCATTCGCTAAAAAGAATCTCAGAAGGTGCTATCTTTTGAATTATACTTTCCAGTTGACTCAGACTATCTGCCCCCTGAAACTCACTTACCATAAATTCACCGGTTGATATATCAGTAAAAGCCAGACCCAAACGTTCCGGTTCTTCGCTTACAGCGGCCAGATAATTATTGCGGCTTTCATCAAGCATTTTTTCATCAATTACAGTTCCCGGAGTAATAATCCTGATTACTTCCCTTTGCACCAAGCCCTGCGCTTCACGAGGGTCCTGGACCTGTTCACATATCGCCACCTTATAACAGCGTGATATAAGCTTTGCTATGTATGTGTTAGCTGAATGATAGGGAATTCCGCACATGGGTATTTTAGATTGCCCGCCGTCCCGGGCAGTCAGCACAATTTCCAATTCTTTGGAAGCGATTTGGGCATCTTCAAAGAACATTTCATAAAAATCACCCAGACGAAAGAACAGGATGGCGTCTTTGTGCTGGTTTTTTATTTCAAGGTACTGTTCAATCATGGGGGTATATTTACTCAAGCAGATGCTACCTCCTAATAGTGTTTTATCCTCAAATATTTTAACATCAGAAGAAACTGCGGAGCAGTTTGTTTCGCACCGCTGCAACGAGGCAGGGATTAAAACCCGCCGCCTGTTTTGTTAATAAGCCCCCCCGCTTAAAGAAGCGAGGGACATCTTTTCGCCTCGTTATAGTTAATGACATGCACATGTTATTCTCCGACTGCCCCTGCGGGTATACGTGGTTAATGATTGTGATCTTAGGCTGCTATTGGGGGCGCTTCACAGTGCAACTGTTTTACAAACTCTAAAAATAAAGACTCAGTTATAACCAAGTCTTTAATTGCAAAATATTGGTTTTTAATTTTTAATTTAGCAGTCGCAGCCGCCGCCGCAGGAGTCACATCCCGATGAGCAGCCACCGCCGCCCAGTGCCTGGTTCATAGCAAAGTAAATGGCCTGCATCAAGTTATCAAATTTCTCCTGAGCAGACATCATTTCACCAATAATAGCATTGCTGTTAAGCTGTTGTTCCAGAATATCAAGATGGTCTTCCTCGATTTTACTTAATGCCAGACCATCTTGCAGTTTATTTTCTGCCTTGGTCTTGGCATCTTGATATTGCATTATGAGCTCATAAGCTTTTTGGTCAGCAGATACTTGTTGCTGGGCTGCTTTCATATTCACTATCTCATCGGATTCAGCAACTGCACTACCCAGTTCAAACGCCATTTTGATTATTTCATCAGTAGTCAAATTATTTTCCTCCCGTAATTATATTTTTAAATTACTTCACCAAATAAAGAAAAGGTTCTTGCTTCTGTTATTCTAACATTTATCAACTTGCCAATTAAGTCTTTTTGCCCAGAAAAATTAACTATGCGATTAGTGCGGGTTCGGGAACTGAGTTTTTGAGAGTCGGTCTTGCTGACCCCTTCCACCAAAACTTCATCGATTCGCCCTTCCAAACTGCGATTGATTTCGGTTGCTATTTGATATTGCTGCTTGTTTAATTGAGCCAGCCTTTTCCGCTTTTCATCAATCTCTACCTGATCTTCCATCAGGGCAGCTCTCGTTCCGCTGCGGGCCGAGTACATAAAGGTAAATGCTGCATCAAAGCGTATCTTTTCCACCATATCCAGAGTCTCAAGGTATTCTTCTTCGGTCTCGCCGGGGAAGCCCACAATCAAATCACTTGATATGGCAGCTTCAGGTATTATTTCTCTAATTCTGGATATCAATTCAAGATAGTGTTCACGGCTGTAGCCACGATTCATTTTATTCAATATTCTATTACTGCCGGACTGCAAAGGAACATGTACATGTTCACAAATCCTTTGCCCTTCAGCAATAGCATACAAAAGTTTGTTTGATACATCTTTGGGATGAGAAGTCATGAATCGTATGCGTTCTATTCCATCAACATTATTGGCCATTAATAACAAGTCAGCAAAGTCAACCTTGTTTTCCAATCCCAGCCCATAGGAATTAACATTTTGTCCCAAAAGGGTTATCTCGCGATATCCTGCAGCTGCCAATTCGTTTAATTCACGAATTATTTCCAACGGCTTACGACTCCGTTCACGGCCGCGGGTATAAGGAACAATACAATAACTGCAGAAATTGTTGCAGCCGTGCATAATATTTACGAAGGCACTAAATCCCGGCTTGCGCAAAGATGGAAGCGGCTCAATAATAGTCCCTTCCTGCTCCCAAACCTGAAATACCGGTTTGCGGCTTTGCTTTGCCATATCCAGCAAAGCGGGAAGTTCATGTACATTATGAGTGCCAAAAACTATATCTACTCCCCGCTTTTTCAGGCGCTGCCGTACATCGGGAAGCTGAGCCATACAGCCTCCAAAAGCAACAAGCATATCCGGACGCTTTTTTCTGCGCCTAGCCAAAATTTCCCCGAGTTTTCCATAAACTTTGTTTTCAGCTGAGTGCCGAACACTGCAGGTATTAAAAACGATGAGGTCAGCTTCTTCTATTCCAGAACTCACATAACCGCTGTTTTCCAGCAGTCCGGCAATAGTTTCCGAATCCCTGACATTCATCTGGCAGCCGTAAGTCAAAATATGATATTTGGGGGCATCATATAACTCGTTATTCAATACTTTAAGCCTCCTCAGTTAAATATTATAACGCTTTTACAGCAAATATCTAAACTAAAGGCAAAATATCTTTAACTAACCTCTTAACAGACACAAAAAAACAGGGGCTTTTCATCCCCTGTTTCAAATCTAGTTACTGGCTTTTAATACTTCATCAACATTATTTTTAATCTCGGCTTCCATAATTCCGCCCGCAAATTTTGGTTCTCCGTTAATCAATGTAATTGGATAGGGATAGCCCATCTGCAATACCCGATTGATTATTGCGTAGTTACCAAGTCCTTCTTTATCCGCATCTACATATTTCACTTCAACTTTGTCGCCAAATGCTTTCTTTAGGGTTATCCCTAATTCCTGTGTAGCCTTTTCATAATCGATAGTTGTACCACAACTAGCTGCTGATGAGCAGTCACTAGTACAGTTTCAACCTCCGCTAACTACCTGAGTACCCTTGATTACTTCAACGAGTACAGGTATAGTGTTTTCAGCCATTATAAGTCCTCCTTAAGCAGTTATTCGCGCCATTAATACTATATCCTGGATATTAACAGGAAAGCTATGATAATACAATCGCGAATTTTTAGTATACATTATTTTATCCCTTTCCATAAATAAAATTCATAGTTATAAATAATTGCTGCTTAAATAATCCAAGTTTCGCACTTGAAAGAAATTCATCGCTTTCTCGCGCCTACTCCTTCGTTCAATGTCAACTACGAAAGTTGAGTTAATAATCTGTATTTCCAGGACAAAAGCAGTAAACTATAATGGTGACTGAATTATCATAAACATTATAATTATCTGGTATCTGGGTTTATTATTATGCTTGCTTAAAACTTAATTGGGAAGATTGGTGTTACTATGAAAAATATTGAACTTATTGCCACCGCAGCCTTTGGATTGGAGTCCATTGTTGCTCGTGAATTAAAAAAACTGGGCTATGAAAATCTGCAGGTAGAAAACGGACGGGTTAGCTTTGTGGCCGGACTCGATGCAATCCCCCGCTGTAATATGTGGCTGCGTTGTGCTGACCGGGTATTACTAAAAGTCGGACAGTTTGAGGCTAACAGTTTTGAAGAGCTTTTTGAAAAAACCAGGGCCTTGCCTTGGCATGATTGGCTGCCGGAAAACGCAGAGTTCCCGGTGGCAGGTAAATCAATTCAGTCCAAGCTTTTTAGTGTTTCGGACTGTCAGGCAATCTGCAAAAAAGCCATTGTAGAAAAAATGAAAGAAAAATATCCTCGTCGCTGGTTTGAGGAAAAAGGGCCCCGATATAAAATTGAGGTAGCTCTCTTAAAAGATGTGGCTACACTTACTATCGATACCAGTGGAGCAGGTCTGCATAAAAGAGGATATCGCAAATTATCAGCAGAAGCTCCTCTTAAAGAGACCTTGGCTGCTGCCCTCATTGATATCAGCCGCTGGAAACCTGACCGTGCCTTTATTGATCCTTTGTGCGGATCGGGTACCATAGCTATCGAAGCCGGCTTAATAGGCCGCAATATTGCCCCCGGACTGAAAAGAGTCTTTGCTGCCGAAAAATGGAAACAGATACCAGCTTCAATGTGGCAAAGAGTCCGCGACGAAGCCTCTGACTCCATCATTCATAATCAGCCCCTGGGAATCCAGGGCCTGGATATTGATTTCGGAGTGCTTGATTTAGCTCGATACCATGCCAAACAGGCTGGATTAAGTAATCTGCTTTCCTTCCAGCAACAAGATATCAAGGATTTGCGTTCGAAGTATAATTATGGCTATTTAATAAGCAATCCGCCTTATGGAGAACGTTTATCGGAAATAAGCGAAGTAGAAAAGCTCTATAAAACGATGGGTGAAACTTTTAAAAAATTACCCAGCTGGTCATTTTATATAATCTCTTCCCATCCCCAGTTTGAAAAATATTTACATCGCAAGGCTGATAAAAAGCGCAAAGTATATAACGGTCGCATCCAATGCAATTATTATCAGTTCTACGGACCTAAGCCGGACCGTCTGGAAGGCCCTTTTGCCCTTAAATCTTAATCAGGAAGATGCATTACCATGTTATATTTACATTTCGTAATATGAGAGGTTGTCAGCCAAATCTTTGTCAACTATCGTGAAGTTCTTAAGTAACTTGGAATATCTAGCATGAATAACTTTACTATGTTTAAGCTGTGCACTTTCAAATCTCGTAATATACTGATTGAATAGCGGATGATTAGCCATGTTTTGTCTGATTGGTTTGGCAAAGGGGCAATGTTTAAAAAATATCTCCCTGGCAACCTTATTAAGACGCGTAAGTCCTTTGGCTTCATAATTTATCCAGGTATAATAATCCGCAGCAAATATTTCTCTAATATTATTCCGG
>JAQUBU010000111.1 GCA_028686565.1 Syntrophomonadaceae bacterium | reverse complement strand
GGACACCATTCTTTCCATCCTTAATGTTATGTACACTGGTTATGGAGATCCGAAATACCGGCCATCTCCCTTGCTGAAGCAATATGTGCAGGCTGGATGGCTGGGCCGTAAAACTGGCAAGGGTATATACAATTACAGTAAATAGTGCTTAACGATTAATTGGAAGACAGGGGAGAATGAAGATGGATTATAAAAACATTCTTTTGGAGAAAAAAGATCGAATTGCAAGCCTCTTGATTAATCGTCCCAAAGCTTTGAATGCCCTCAACCAGGATACTTTGCTGGAGATCAAAGCTGCTGTCGAGGATGTCAGAGATGATAATGACATTGATGTCCTCATAGTAAGCGGGACTGGCGGCAAAGCTTTTGTGGCCGGGGCAGATATTACTTTTATGCTGGATATCAATGCTATTCAGGGCCGCGAATTCGGACTTTTGGGACAGGGCGTATTTCGTTTGCTGGAGTCCATGGAAAAACCGGCTATAGCTGTTATCGATGGTTTTTGCCTGGGTGGAGGCTGTGAACTGGCTATGGCTTGTGATTTCCGTATATCTTCTGATAAAAGCAAATTCGGCCAACCGGAGGTAGGTCTCGGAGTTACTCCTGGTTTTGGCGGAACCCAGCGACTGCCCCGGCTGGTAGGAACCGGAATGGCTAAACAGCTTATTTATACCGGAGATGTTATTGATGCTGATGAAGCCTTAAGAATTGGCTTGGTTAATTATATAGTACCTGCTGAAGAACTGATGGATTATGCTATGAAAATTGCCCGCAAGATTTCCCTGCGGGGCCAGCTGGCAGTAAGATTTTGCAAAGTTGCTGTCAATGAAGGTATGCAAACTGATATTGACCGCGCTATGACCCTGGAAGCTGATCTTTTTGGTCTTTGCTTTGCTACCGAGGACCAAAAAGAAGGAATGGGAGCTTTTGTAAACAAGAGAAAAGCAAATTTTATTGGAAAATAAGGAGATGAGATTTAATGGATTTTGGATTAAGCGATGAATCTTTAATGATGAGAGATATGTTCAGAAAGTTTGCCAAGAATGAGGTGGAACCCATAGCTGCCGAGCTGGATAGAACCCATGAATTTCCGATGGCAAACTTTAAAAAGATGGCAGATCTGGGTCTGACCGGGTTGCCTATTCCTGAAGAATGGGGCGGTGCTGGAGCAAGTTATATGGATTTTGCAATGTTTGTTGAAGAACTTGCGAAATGCTGCGCTTCCACCGCAGTTATCATGAGCGTGCATACTGGTTTGGGGTGTATGAGTACCTATCTTTATGGCAGCCAGCGGATTAAAGAAAAATATCTGCGGGCTTTGGCTACCGGCGAAATTATAGGAGCCTATGCTTTGACCGAACCTAATGCTGGTTCAGATGCCGCTTCTTTAAAGTGCAAAGCCGAGGACAAGGGAGATCACTTCCTGGTTAATGGCAGCAAGATATTCATTACCAATGGCGGAGCAGCTACGACTTATTGCACATTCGTAAAGACCGATCCGACCCAGGGGTCAGGCCGCGGAATAACCTGTCTGGTCATTGAAAAAGATACTCCCGGCTTTACCATGAGCAAACCGGTAGGCAAGATGGGTATGAACGGTTCTCCAACGGTTGAACTTTATTTTGAAGATGTCAAAGTTCCCAAAGAGAATGTTCTGGGCGAAATCAATGATGGTTTTAAAGTAGCCATGGGACTTCTCGCAGGTGGACGGATTACTATTGCAGCTCAGGGACTGGGGATTGGAGAAGGTGCACTAGATTATACAGTCCAGTACATCAAAGACAGACAACAATTCGGCAAGCCTCTGGCTGCCAATCAAGGTGTACAGTTTATGGTGGCGGATATGGCAGCGGCGCTTGATGCTGCACAACTCCTGATATACCGGGCCGCCTGGCTGAAGGATAATGGCCTGCCTCATAACAAGGAAGCTTCCATGGCCAAGAAATTCGCCACCGATACCGGAATGGAAGTTTGTACAAATTGTGTTCAGCTTATGGGAGGTTACGGTTACTGTAATGAGTTCCCAGTTGAGAGAATGATGCGCGATGTAAAAATAACCCAGATATATGAAGGCTCCAATCAAATCCAGCGGATGATTATTGGACGTGAAGTGATAGGCCGGTTCTAAATCCAAAGTAATAGGGAAGGCATACCCATTTTATTGATTTTAAAAATAGTACGTATAAGGTGTGTATGCCTCTAATTACCAAATCATAAAAGGATTGTTAATCCTGAGGTAATAATAAAAAATTATTCTTTATCTGGAATTATTTATAAATTATTATACTTGGGGTTAATAAATAAGAAAAGAGAAGGAGGAGGAAATAATGGGCAAACCACAGAGGATAACTCTCAAGGAGGCCGGGGCCTTAATCAATGATGGAAATATGCTCACATTCAGCGGATTTACCATCTGGCGGCGCCCGATGGCTCTTATCTATGAACTGGTACGCCAGGGTAAAAAGGGTTTACATCTTTTTGAAGTTAACGGCGGTACCCATACCGAAGTCCTGGCTGGAGCCGGGGCAATAAATATATGGGAATCATGCTGGGTAGGGCATGAGCTTTATGGGAAACTTGGTGAAGGGGTAGCCCGGGCTCAGTGTGAAAATACCATAATTATTGAAGATTACAGTCATGCCCAGGTTGTTGCCAGGCTTTTGGCCGGCGCTTATGGCTTGCCGTTTTTCCCCACTGCATTATCGATGGGAACAGATATCCTTAATCCTCAATACGATATGCTGAAAAAAGCTGGTTTACGAGATGGCTCAAATCCCAAGATACCCATGCAGAAGTATACCATGGCTGATGATCCCTTCTATGCCATGGGTGAAATACTCTTAATGCCAGCGGCCAATCCCGACTGGGCGATAGTTTATGCTTCCCAGGTAGGTGATGAGGGTACCATCCGGGTAAATGCGCAGACCTATACTGATGCAGAAGTAATTAAAGCAGCAGACAAGGTGATAGTGCTGGCAGAAGAAATAGTACCTGACAGCTATCTGCGCTCTGAGCCCGAGAAAAATATCGCACCTGGTTATGCCGTTAATTATGTGGTTGAACTGCCCTGGGCAGCTCATCCTACTGGATCACAGGGCTATTATGATGTTGATGCTGACTTTATCAGAAATTTCTATGCGGCATCCAAAACTAAAGCTGGATATGACAAATGGGCTGAAGAATGGATATTTGGTGTTGATGGACATGATGAGTACCTGGCAAAACTGGGTATTACCAATCTGGAAAAACTAAGAGCCAACAAGGTTTTAGGTTACTCAACCAGAGCGAAAAGGGGGTCGAGGTAAATGGCAGCTAGTAATGATTTAGCAAAACCCGGTGAATATAAACCCATTGACTTGTTAGCAGTTGCTGCAGCTCGCGAGGTAAATGATGGAGATATTGTTTTTGCTGGAACCGGATTGCCGATGCTGGCCATAATGCTGGCCCAGCAAGCTAGTGCTCCCAATGCGGTCTGTATTTACGAAGCAGGCAGTATTGATGGCAGACCCATTGATTTGCCGACTTCTGTCGGAGATGCGCGCTGTGCCCATCAGGCTTCAGTTGCGGCAGGCTTAACGGAAGCTTTTTATGGACAATTGCATTCCGGTTATGTGGATCTGGCTTTTCTTGGTGGTGCTGAAATTGATAAATACGGCAATGTCAATACTACCGTAGTTGGTGATTATTGCAGTCCCGAAAAAAGATTTACCGGCAGCGGAGGTAATCCGGATATCAATGCCCTGGCTCGCCGGACAGTATTTATCATGGTGCAGGAAAAACGCCGTTTCAAGGAGAATGTTGATTACATTACCTCGCCTGGTTGGAGATTACCCAAATGGCCCAGTGGCGAGATGGTGCACAAGAAAGAAGTATATGGCAAATTTTTCCGGGGCGGAGTCGAAGCAGTTATAACCAATATGGGTGTTTTCCGCTTTGATGATGAAGGTTTGATGTATCTGGATACAGTTCATCCTGGCTTTACCGCCGAACAAGTTAAGGAAAATTGCGGCTTTGACCTGAATATCTCCAGGGTCAGCGGAGAAACCAAGCCACCCAGTTATTACGAATTGGAGCTTCTATATACCAAGGTCGATCCTGAAGGAATATTTCTTCCTTAGTTTGTAACCCCCTTATAATAAATTTTGGCCTCAAGACATTAGCTGTCTTGAGGCCATTTTTATACAATCAAACTGATGTGATGACCGAGGAATTACTGTTGCCAGAGGGCGATAAACCGTTATTTTATCTAATGAATATTACGAATTAAGACATCCATAATTTAATGAAGCATAATGAAGTGTTACAATTATAACGAGGCGCTGCCTCGCTGCAGCGGTGTGAAAGAAACTGCTCCGCAGCTTCTTAAGATGCTTAAATTTGGGAAGGAGGGATAATATTGATTAGGCTGAGCGAAAATGTTGTTCAACTGGGCAACCGGCATTTCAATTACTTTGTAGTAGGACAAAAGCAAGCAGCAGTAATTGAGTGTGGTGTCAGCGGCGGAGTTCACAGTTTTGAAAAGCAATGGGGACCTTGGAAAGAGCAGCCTCATGTTAAATACTTGCTGGCTATGCATGCTCATTTTGATCATGTGTGTGGTCTGCCTGCCTTGCGCCAGTTGTTCCCGGAGGCCGGAATTCTAAGCAGCAAAGAAGGGCAAAAGGTCTTGAACAACCCCAAAATACTTGCTGATTTCTTTTCTCAGGATGACAGCATGTCAGAGCTATTAATTCGTGAGGGGATAATTGATGCTGATGTGAAGTCTTTTTCAGCCGACAGGATTGTGGTTGATGAGATAATAGGTGAAGGTGACGAATTTGAGCTCGATAGCGGGTTGAGTATAAAAGTAATCGATGCTCCCGGTCACAGCCCCTGTGGTTTGGCTGCCTATTTACCTTCTGAGCAGATGATGTTCATATCCGATGCAGCCGGTTTTCAAATTAACGATAATGATATCTTCCCGGTTTTTTTTCAGGGCTATGAGATATATATGGAAACTATCAAAAAGCTGATGAGTTTTCCTGTTCGTATTCTTGGCATACCCCATGAGAGAATCTGGTTTGATTCTGATATTGAGCTTTTTTATCAAAGAGCCATAAATTCGGCAGAGACGGCTTTCAATAATATTCGCTCTATGTTGGATGATGGAATAGATGATGACATAATAAAATCTACTTTAGTTTCTCGCTATTACAAGGACGCACTAAAGATTTATACCCCTGCCAATATCAATCTTTGTGTCCATATTTTGCTGCGGCGGGTAAAAGAATGTCTTTAAATATCCGCATCCGGTGTCTTTTTACCTGTTGCTAAAAGCAGTTCCCGAAGCAGGCTATATGTTATAATTATGCTAATATTTTGGGCAAGGGTGGTAGTTTATATGAAGTCTTATCCAGATCTTTTTTCTCCCGGTTACATAGGCAATATGCTGATCAAGAATCGTGTAGTTATGGCTCCCATGCTGGTTTCTTATGCTAACCCGGATGGCGAGGTAAGTGATGCGTTGGTGGAATATTACGAAGCAAGAGCCCGAGGTGGAGTAGGCCTTATAATTGTAGAAGCAGCCTGCGTTGACGCACCAACCGGGAGAGAAAGCTTTAGACAGGTAAATATAGATAACCTTCGTTATTTAGCTGGATTGGAGCGTTTGGCGCGCAGTATAAAAGCGTATGGAAGCCGGGTCTTTCTGCAGCTTTTTCATGCCGGGCGGCAAACTAGCAAGCTTTTCACAGGAGTACAACCGGTGGCCCCTTCTCCTATAGCATGTCCGATGGTAAAGGAAATGCCGCTTGAATTAACCAGGGAAGAAACCAGGGCCATTGAGAAGAAGTTCGTTGAATCAGCACAATATGCTCATATGGCTGGTTTTGATGGAATAGAGCTTCATGCAGCACACGGTTATCTAATTAACCAATTCCTTTCTCCCAACAGCAACCAACGGGATGATGAATATGGCGGCAGTTTGGAAAACCGGATGAGGTTTTTATTAAATATAGTCAAAAGGGTTAAAGTTGTCTGCCCTGGCTTGATCCTGTCGGTGCGTCTCAATATAGATGATTTTGTAACGGGTGGATTAACCCCGGGTGAGAGTGTCGTAATCTGTAAGCATCTGGAGCAGGCTGGCACCGATATAATCAATTGTTCTTCGGGGACCTATGAATCAGGGCTGAAGAGCATTGAACCAGCCTCTTATAAAGAAGGCTGGAGGGTATACCTGGCCGGAGAAGTGAAGAAATGGGTTAATATACCGGTCATCACCGGAGGTATGTTGGACAATCCCAGCTTCGCCAATCAATTGGTGGCAAATGGAGCAAGTGATTTTATATTTTTTGGCCGCACCCTGCTGGCAGACAGTGAATGGCCCAACAAGGTGCGGGAGGGAAGAATTGAAGATGTCCGACCCTGTATCAGATGCAATAACTGTATCGACAATAATTTTAGGGGTATGATGGTGGACTGCACTGTAAATCCCGGCACCGGGAGGGAACTGCAGTTTAAAAAAGTTGAAAAAATAGCCTCATCACCTGCTGTAGTTGTGGTTGGAGGCGGACCGGCAGGAATGCAGGCAGCCTTATCCCTGGTATCCAGGGGAGCCAGGGTAGACCTTTACGAAAAGGATGGCAAACTTGGCGGCTTGGCAAATCTCGCCGCTATTCCGCCGCACAAATATCGGGTAGCGGCATTACGGAATTATTTAGTCGGGCAGTTGGAGAAAAGTGATGTAACAATTCACTTGAACAAGGCTTATACATCAGACAAATTAAAGCTTGATAATCCGGATTACCTCATTATAGCTACCGGTTCCCGGCCCATCTATCCGCAGATAACAGGCGGGGATCAAATATATTGTTTGAACCTGGCTGATGTATTGGAAAACCGAATAAATATCTCGGGCAAAAAGGTGGTTGTCCTGGGCGGAGGAAGTAATGGCTGTGAAGTGGCTGACTATTTGCTGGCCGGAAACAATGAAATTACCATAATAGAGCAGAAAGAATTTCTGGCAGCCGATATGGAAAAGAAAAACCGCCGTGATTTGATCAATAGACTGGACAAGGGCAAAGTTCAAAAGAGAACCTCGTGCAAATTACTTGAGATTAATAATGGCAAAATCCAAATTGCCGACAAGAATGGCGGTCATGAAACAATAATGGCAGATTACCTGGTTTTGGCGGTTGGTTTTAAGCCTGATAATGATTTGTATTTCCATGCTCAGGGGCAGC
>JAQUBU010000110.1 GCA_028686565.1 Syntrophomonadaceae bacterium | reverse complement strand
CCGATCTATGGATCAATAGCACTGACAAAGCGGAAGCAGCGAAGGAACTGGAGGAAATGAGCGACAAGCTCCTGGCCAATCCGGTAATTGAAAACTTCCGGGTGGAAATCGTGGAGGTTGAATAAACATGAAATTTGGAGTAGTGGTTTTTCCCGGTTCCAATTGTGATGCCGATTGTTATCATGTGATAAAAGATGTAATGCAGGAAGAGGTAAATTATATCTGGCATCAGGAAGCAAATCTTAAAGATTATGACGCCCTTATACTGCCTGGTGGTTTTTCTTATGGTGATTACCTGCGTACTGGAGCTATAGCTAAATTTTCCCCGGTTATGTCCTCGGTAATCAGTTTTGCTGAACATGGAGGCTTGGTAATCGGCATTTGCAATGGTTTCCAAATACTTCTCGAAGCCGGTCTGCTGCCAGGAGCAATGCTCAGAAATCAAAGCTTGCAGTTTATCTGCAAACCAGTATACCTGAAGGTTAAAAATAGTGATTCTCCTTTTACCAAGCAAATTCCGGAAGGCCAGCTACTTAAAATCCCCATAGCTCATGGCGAAGGCAATTATTTTTGTGATGAAAAAACCCTTGAAGAACTGCAAAGTGAAAAGAGGGTTCTTTTTACTTACTGTGGTCCCAATGGAGAAGAGAATGAAGAGTATAATCCCAATGGCTCCATTGCCAATATTGCCGGTATTATAAACCGGCAGCGAAATGTGCTGGGCATGATGCCACATCCGGAGCGATGCTCGGAGAGTATATTGGGTGGAAAAGATGGGCAAATAATATTTGCTTCGATGGTTAAATGGCTGGAGGAGGCGGGAAAAAGGTGAAAAAACTCAGTTATAAAGATATGGGTCTGCTCGAAGAAGAATATGCGCAAATCCAGGAAATAATGGGGCGGGAACCAAATTATATAGAACTTGGCATGTTTGCCGTTATGTGGTCGGAACACTGCGGTTATAAAAATTCACGGCCTCTTTTAAAAGGCTTCCCCACTAAAGGATCTCAAGTTATCCTGGGCCCAGGGGAGAATGCCGGAGTTGTGGATATTGAGGATGGACAGGCCTTGGTATTTAAAATTGAGAGCCATAACCATCCTTCCGCCATTGAACCTTATCAGGGTGCGGCCACCGGAGTAGGGGGTATAGTCAGAGATATCTTTACCATGGGTGCCCGGCCCATTGCCTCATTGAATTCCCTGCGCTTCGGCGAGCTTGATGATGCCAGGGTAAGACAATTGTTTTCAGGAGTGGTAGCGGGTATTGCCGGTTATGGAAATTGCCTGGGCATACCTACCGTTGGCGGTGAAGTATACTTTAACCCCGCCTATAAAGGAAATCCGTTAGTTAATGCAATGTGTGTTGGCTTGGTTAACAGTAATGAAATAGCTTTGGCAGTTGCCAATGAAGCAGGCAGCCCGATCATGATTGTTGGTGCCAGGACGGGAAGAGACGGTATTCATGGGGCTACTTTTGCTTCTGAGGAGCTTTCGGCAAGCTCAGCGGAAAAAAGACCTTCGGTACAAGTAGGAGATCCTTTTATGGAAAAACTACTGATTGAAGCCTGTCTGGAATTAATCAAGGAGGATTTGGTAGATGGCATGCAGGATCTAGGGGCTGCGGGATTGACCAGTTCCATTGCAGAGACTGCCAGCAAGAAAGGGCGCGGAGTGGAAGTGGATGTTCTGCGGGTACCCCGGCGGGAGCAGGGAATGAGTCCTTATGAAGTTATGCTGTCCGAATCTCAGGAGAGAATGCTTATTGTACCCCGTGCAGGCAAGGAAGGCCGAATTACAGAGATATTCGATAAATGGGGTCTGGATGCAGTAGTCATCGGCAAGGTCACCGGAGACGGAATATTTAAGGTTTGTGAAGGGGACAAGGTTGTAGGCGAAGTACCAGTTGCATCTCTTACCGATGGTTGCCCGGTTTATATACGCGAAGGAGAGGAACCTCCTTATTATCAGGAATGCAGAAGCTTTGATCCCAATTCATTGCCCGAACTGGAAGCTCAGCAAACTTTGGGTAAACTGCTGGCTTCACCTAATATAGCCAGCAAAAAATGGGTTTTTGCGCAGTACGATCATCAGGTAATGACTAATACTGCGATAGTACCTGGCGATGGTGATGCTGCGGTGTTAAGGATAAAAGGCTATGCCAAAGGTGTAGCCATGACTACAGATTGCAACGGCCGCTTGGTTTACCTCGATCCCTATCAAGGCGGAATACTGGCAGTTTGTGAAGCAGCCAGGAATTTGGCCTGTGTGGGTGCCAGGCCTTTGGCTTTAACTAATTGCTTAAACTTTGGAAATCCCGAAAAACCGCAGATTTACTGGCAAATGCAGAATGCTATAAAAGGAATGGCCGATGCTGCCAGCGTGTTGAATACACCGGTTGTAAGCGGCAATGTCAGTCTTTACAATGAAACGGCGGGAGGCGCGATATTCCCCACGCCAGTGGTAGGTATGGTAGGATTTTTGCCTGATGTCAAGCAACGAAGCGATATGGCTTTTAAAAACGAAGGCGATATTATTGTTTTATTAGGCAGATTACGCAGCGAACTGGGCGGCTCCGAATACCTCTATGTCTGCCATGGAGTAGAGAGCGGTGCAGTTCCGACAGCAGACCTGGAAGAAGAGAAAAACCTTATTGAGTTGTTATTGATTCTAACTGCCAATAGTATTATTGAGTCAGCCCATGACATTTCAGATGGAGGTTTGGCAGTAACCCTGGCCGAGTCGTCGATAAAGGGCAAAGTAGGTTTTAATGTAAATATCAACCTTGATAGTGCACGAACGGATGGCATTTTATTCTCGGAGGCTCCGGGCCGGGCGGTGGTAAGCTTGCAAGCTGAGAAACTCATGGAATTGCAGGCAAATGCTCAGAAGCTGGGGATTAAAACTACGGTTCTTGGCACAGTGCTTGGCCAGGACATGCTCTATCATGTAAATAATAAGCAAGTAATAAGTTTAAAAGTCGCTGAAGCTGATCGAATCTGGGGGGAGGCAATAGAATGCTTCATGAAATAGATGATATGCAAGTGATCTCTGAATGCCGGGATGATATAGCTTGTGGGGAAAATGAGGAGGAAGACAAATTTAAAGAAGAGTGCGGGGTTTTTGGGATATTCATGAATAATCCCGATGAAGAATATGATGCCGCCAATACTGCCTTTTATGGCCTTTACGCTCTGCAGCACCGGGGACAGGAAAGTGCTGGTATTGCGGTTTCCGATGGGCATAAAATTCAATTGCACAAAGGTATGGGTCTGGTAACTCAGGTCATCAAAACGCCGCAGCTTAAAGAGCTGAAGGGTAATATTGCTATCGGGCATGTCCGATATTCCACCACCGGAGGCAGCAGTTTGGTTAATACGCAGCCGCTGGTATTTCATTATTTAAATGGGATGGTTGGATTAGCGCACAATGGCAACCTGGTAAATACAGTAGAATTGAGGAAACGACTGGCCACCTATGGCTCTGTATTTCAGACTACAACTGATACCGAAGTAGTAGCCAATCTCTTGGCAAGATATTCCCAGGATGTGATGGAAGATGCTTTAGCCAAGTGCATGATAGATATGAAAGGTGCTTTTGCCCTGGTAATTATGACGGAAGACCGTCTGGTTGGGGTGAGAGATCAGATGGGGATAAGACCCTTATGCTTAGGCAGCCTGAACGGCAGCTATGTGCTGGCCTCGGAATCGTCAGCCCTGGATACGGTAGGTGCCCGTTTTGTACGTGATGTCAATCCGGGTGAAATTGTAGTTATTGATAAAGACGGAGTGCGTTCCCAGCAGGTGATAAATTCGCCGCGTAAAGCGCACTGTATTTTTGAATATATTTATTTTGCCCGTCCCGACAGCACTCTGGATGGGATCAATGTTTACCAGGCCAGGCGCGAGATGGGCCGGCAGCTGGCGCGGGAATGTGATATTGAAGCAGATATGGTTATTTCAGTACCGGATTCCGGTACAGCAGCTGCCCTGGGCTATGCGGAAGAAGCCGGGCTGCCTTTTGAAGAGGGATTGATGAAAAATCGTTATGTAGGCAGAACCTTTATTCAGCCAACCCAGAAGATAAGGGAACTGGGAGTGCGTTTAAAACTCAATGCGGTTGAAGAAGTAGTAGGCGGTAAACGAGTTATCATGGTGGATGATTCCATTGTCAGAGGAACCACCAGCAAGAAGATTGTGCAGATGCTCAGGGAAGCGGGAGCAACCGAGGTGCACATGGCGGTAGCATCTCCTCCCACTAAATATCCCTGTTATTATGGAATAGATACTTCAAGGCGTGAAGAATTAATCGCCAGCACTATGGCACAAGGAGAAATAGAGAAATTTATTGAAGCGGACAGCCTTCATTACATCAGTATGGAAGGGATGTTTAATGCTCTTAAGACCGGTGAACAAAACTTTTGCGCCGCTTGTTTCAGCGGCAGCTATCCGATCAAGATAGATGTATAAAGCGGGTTAATAATACTCGTTTAAGACATACTGTAATGCTCCCGGCATGTTTGAGTCACAGACGGGGACTTCTGATGCCCTCCTGCGAGGATACACGTTGCCTTCACAATTAATCTTGCTAACGCAGAGGGTATGTCCACTGACCTTATATGACAGTATGTCTTGCAACGGGTTGTTTATTAATCATAGAGGAGGGTTCTTATGAATGATAAGGGACTGAGTTATAAAACGGCTGGAGTGGATATAGATGCTGCCAGCCAATCGGTGGAAATGATAAAGAAATGGGTAGACCGTACGCGCAGGCCGGAAGTCTTGTCGGGAATAGGCTCCTTCGGAGGTTTTTTTGCCCTGGATATCGCCAAATATAAGGAACCAGTCCTGGTTTCCGGTACCGATGGAGTCGGTACCAAACTGAAAATCGCTCAGATGATGGGTGTTCATGATTCAGTAGGGATTGACCTGGTTGCCATGTGTGTTAATGATATTCTGGCGCAGGGTGCCGAACCGCTCTTTTTTCTTGACTATATTGCGCTGGGGAAGCTGGAGCCTGCTTTAGTTGAAGCTCTGGTTAAAGGAGTAAGCCAGGGCTGCCTGGAATCAGGTTGTGCCTTGATCGGCGGAGAAACCGCGGAAATGCCCGGATTTTACGCCGAAGATGAATATGATCTCGCCGGTTTTGCGGTAGGAGTAGTAGAACGCTCGCGTCTGATAAATGGCAGTGAAATTACGGATGGCGATATGTTGATTGGCTTGCCATCCACGGGAATTCATTCCAATGGCTATTCCCTGGTGCGCAAGGTATTGCTGGAGAAGGCCGGATTGAAGCTGGACAGCTATGTTGAAGAACTGGGACGCAGTTTGGGTGAAGAATTATTAACTCCAACCAGGATTTATGTCAAATCCATACTGGAGCTTATAAATGAATGTGAGATCAAAGGGTTAGCCCATATAACCGGAGGAGGCATAGTCGAAAATCTGCCCAGAATTTTGCCGCAAGACTTGGGCGCCGTAATCGACAGTTCAGCCATTAGTATTCCCCCGGTTTTCCAAATGGTTGAAGCCTTGGGTAAAGTGGATAAGCAGGAAATGTACCGTACCTTTAATATGGGGGTTGGATATATTGTGGTTGCCTCACCGATGCACTACGATAAAGCGTTAGACTGCTTGCGTGCTAAAGGAGAAAAGCCTATACTGTTAGGTAGGGTTGAACAAGCTGTGGAGAGGGTAATTATCAAATGATAAAGATTATGGAACCCCGGCGTTTGAAATTAGCTATCCTGGCTTCAGGTCGGGGAAGTAATTTTGATGCCATTTATGCTGCCATTGAAAAAGGAGATTTATCAGCCGACATTAAGATATTGATTAGTGATCAAGAAGAAGCCCCGGCATTAGGAAAGGCAGTTAAGCGCGGAATTGAGGCTCAATATATTGAACCGCGCAATTATAAGAACCGTGATGAATATGAGAACTATGTTGTCAGCAGAATAAAAGAGCATAATGTAGATCTGGTAGTTTTAGCCGGATATATGCGGCTGGTAGGCAAAGTGTTTTTGGATGCTTACAAGTGGAAAGTGATCAATATTCATCCTGCTCTATTGCCAGCGTTTACCGGGCTGCATGCTCAGCAGCAAGCAGTGGACTATGGAGTGAGATTCAGCGGATGTACCGTACATATGGTTGACGAAGGCATGGATACCGGCCCCATTATTTTACAGTCGGTTGTACCGGTTTTGCCGGAGGATGATGAAGAAAGCCTGGCCGGGCGCATACTGATGGAGGAACACAAAACCTACTGGCAGGCTCTGCAATTATTTGCTGAAGGACGTTTGTTTATTAAGGGAAGAAAAATATATATTACTGGAACATAAGGAGGTATGTTATGAAGAGGGCACTTATCAGTGTATCAAATAAGGATGGGGTGGTGGAATTTGCCCAGGGCTTGGAGAAGCTGGGCTTTGAGATTATTTCCACCGGCGGTACCTATAATATAATCAAGGGAGCGGGTGTTAAAGTAACCAAGGTAGCCGAAGTTACCGGTTTCCCGGAAATCCTTGACGGGCGGGTTAAAACCCTGCATCCCAAAGTTCATGGGGGGATACTGGCGCGGCGCAGTGAAGAGCATCTCAAACAATTGGCAGATAATCAGATCGTACCGATAGATATCGTGGCCGTAAATCTATATCCCTTTAAAGAGACTATTAGTATAGCTGGAGTAAGTTTGGATGAAGCTATTGAAAATATCGATATCGGCGGACCGGCGATGGTTAGGGCTGCTGCCAAGAACTATCAGGATGTAATTGTAATTGTAAAGCCTGAATACTACTGGCCGGTATTAAAAGAGTTGGAAATCGAAGGCGATTTAAACCAGGAAATCAGATTGAAACTGGCACAGGAAGCTTTCAGTCATACTGCTGGCTATGATTCCATGATTTCCTCTTATCTGGCTAATTTGACCGGTCAAATTTTCCCTGAAAATATAATCTTGGCCGGGGAAAAGGTATATGATCTGCGCTATGGTGAGAATCCTCACCAGAAGGCCGGTTTTTACCGTTCACTCAACCCCGGCACGGGTTTGCCTGATGCCAAACAGCTGAATGGCAAAGAGCTTTCTTACAACAATATTATAGACACCGAAGCTGCCTGGCAATTAGTCAGGGAGTTTGATAAACCGGCCTGTGTAATTATAAAACACACCAATCCGTGTGGAACTGCAGTGGCCCAGGCACTGGATGAAGCCTTTGACCGTGCATTTTCCAGCGATCCCCTCTCTGCATACGGCGGAATCAT
>JAQUBU010000109.1 GCA_028686565.1 Syntrophomonadaceae bacterium | reverse complement strand
AATAAACTGTTTAAAATTCCATATTGACAAACATCGCGAGCTATCTTATATGTCATTGCTATGAAACTAGCGTATCAGTCATTGCGAGCGCTGTGCTCGCAATGACAGGTTGGCGCTGTGCTCGCACAAGTACGCTATTTCATAACAATGACAAATACGCTAGTTTCATAGCAATGACAAGCACACTAGTTATGTCGCATAATAGGTCAACTACGAAAGTTGAGGTTATAAATTGGAGAAGAAAAATAAAGGCACTTTTCCTTAAATAAATTTGCTATTTAAGGAAAGTACTGGTTTTACTTCCTTAATCTAAAATTGAGAAATCAAAACTAAGGATTCACCCGTTGGCTTGCTCCTGCATAAACTGTTAAGAGTGTTAGCATCAAAGGAGTTTTGCTGATGAAAATACTGTTTACCAATACTGCTCCGATTATAAAGTATGGAATTGGACAAGCTTTTGCCGATCTGGGGCATGAAGTCCGCTTCGTATTTCTGGACCAGGAAGCTTCCCTGTTTCCTTTTATTCAGGAATTTCGTCCTGACTATGTTTTTACCGACGGCGGTATTCAGCGCATGCACAAGATTTTCCCCTTACTGGATGACTTGAAAATCCCGCATATTTACTGGGCGATAGAAGACCCGGTCGGCTATGACAATCTCTCCCTGCCCTATGCCCGAATGTCACGTTATACTTTTACCCCCTGCCAGGAAAGCATCTTCGACTACTCTAAGCAGGGGATACAAGCGAACCTGTTAATGTTTGCCTGCCATCCTGCTTTCCATCATGGAGCTGGTCCGAATCCTTACTATAATCATGACATTATTTTTGTAGGAAATAATTACGACTATCACCCTGCCCGGATTACAGGTTTGAGCAATGTATTAAGTCCCCTGTTAAATGCTTTGTATGATATTAGAATATACGGTAATGAGTGGTGGCTCGACCCGGCAAGGGCTTTTTGTATTCCGCCGCAAAACTATGGCGGAATCATGCCTAATGAGGATTTGCCGTCGGCCTGTGCATCTGCCAGGATTTTCCTGGGCTTGCACTCAGTGGATAACTCCCAGACTATGATGAGTATGCGAACATTTGAAATTATGGGCAGCGGGGGCTTTTATTTAACCCAGTGGACACCGGCTATTGAGCATTTATTTATTAATCACCGCCATTTGGTTTGGACCAAAAGTGCGGAGGAAACCCTGGAATTAGTGAACTTTTACCTGGCCCATCCCGAGGCCCGGATGCGAATTGCCCGTCAGGGGCAACAGGAAGTATATGAAAAACACACCTACCACCGGCGAATACAAGAAAATATATTACCCTTGCTGCAGAGCAGGAGTGCATATACCGCGGTTTTTGCAGCCGGGAGTAAAAATCTCCGGGTAAGGTATTCCGGTAGATCATTTCGGATTTGAGAGGCCGTTCATGCACCTATAAAGACTGTTTTTCATATATAAAAAATATAGATATTACCCGGGCAATTAATAAAAATATTCTGGCGAAGGGAAGGTGCCGATTTGAAAAGTCACGAAATGGACTTGGAAGCAGATGCCATAGTGCAGATAAAAACCCGCAAATATCAAGCAATTCCTCTCGAAAACAATGACGAGGAAACTTTATTGTCAATTACTACAGCACGCAGAAGCAGTTTTGAAGCTCAAAATATATGCCCGAAGTGCGGAAAGAAAATCAGTCCAGGTGAAAGCAGAATCTGTGAAAGTTGCGGCAGCAACACTTGTATTTACTGTTTACGGGCATATCAGGACACCCAATAAAGAGTTGAAAGGATGAAGGGTAATTCTCTGGCTTTCACGAGTAATAAAAAATATATGCGTACTGGGCAGGGCTGCGCCTGCATGACACATTCTTGCAGCTGTTGTAAATTGCGGAGTATAGAGGCATATGGTGCTTAAAGGCATGCCCTGATTTAACAGGTGGCAGTAAAAAAATTTTGGAAAAAAAGCAGCTAATAGTTCACCGGGCAGAACTAATTGGCATAGCATAAAGAAGTAAAAAAATAGCAAGATAGGGGGATATAGATGTCCAATATAAGTTGTATCCTATACCCGCCCACCCTGGATTATCGTTATCTGGTACAGCGGCCTCAGCAATTAATGACCAGTTTCTCAGAACTAAACATACCAGTCTACTATATCAATAATCCCAGTCCGCATTTGCCGCCGGTAACGGGTGTTGAAAAAATCAATGCTGATTTCTACCTTTTTAATAAAGTAGATCCGATTCCTTATCTTAAAGGGATGAGACCGGTGGTTTATTTCAGTGCACCAGCTCATGTTGATCTCGTGCAGCAGTATAATCCATCTCTGGTGGTGTTTGACAGTGTTGATGAACCCAGTGACGAGTTTGAGCCTTGGAAACCATTCTACCACCGAGCAGTTACATCTTCTGACCTGGTATTCACTACCTCCGAAAAATTATATCAATTGGCGGCAAGTCTTAACAGCAATACCTATCTGATACCAAATGGCTGCGATTATGACTACTTCTATCAGGCCAGTACTAAAAGTTTGCCTGTACCCGATGATGTAGCAGGTATCAGCGGTCCTGTTATAGGGTATATAGGGGTAATAGCAACATGGTGTGATTTAGAGCTGGTTGACCGGGTGGCTGCCACTTATCCCGATTATAACCTGGTTATGGTAGGACCTTTGTATAATGTTAATGATGTTCCCCGGCGCCCCAACATTCACTGGTTGGGCTTTAAACCTTATGATCAGCTGGCTTCCTATGCGCAGATGTTTGATGTAGGGATTATTCCTTTTAAAAGTTCCAATATGACGGAAGCGGTGAATCCCATTAAAATGTGGGAGTATATGGGGGCTGGCTTGCCGGTAGTAAGTACCAATATTCCAGAAGCCGGTAAATACCCGGAAGCGGTACTGTGTTCAGAAAACGCTGATATCTTTATCCAAAACATCAATAATGCACTATACAATGACAGTCCTGAAAAACGGGAAAACAGGATAAAACTGGCTGCCGCTAATTCCTGGAGAGCCAGAGCGCAGCAGATTATCAACATCATCGAAAATAAGTTAGCTGAGAAAGGCAGCACCCAGCAGCCTATTATTGAAGAGATACTAGATGATGCCTTGTCATATCCGCCGGAACATTTCGGGTCCTTTGATTACAGTCAATATGTAAACATGCTGGCTCCTTATAGAAAGGTGTTGATATCCCGAAGACCTTTTTTCCGATATTCAAAATTTGCATTAAATAAAAATTACAATAATTTAAGCGGGCGAAGAAAAACCAATCTGGGAGCACAAAAGATTCTTACCGTAACAGGAAAAACAGCTTTTAAATATCAGACTGAGCGCAGCAAAAATGCTTTATAGCAAGGAGCTTTAGATGGAAAAGAAGGTAATGATCGGTTGCCCGGTTCGCAACCGGGCCTGGGTTTTGCCGAGATATCTACAAAGCATACAGGCATTGGCATACCCTTGTCAAAAGATTGAGTATGGTTTTGTTATCAACGATTGTACTGACAATACACAATTGCTGCTCGAGGATTTTGCCCAATGGAAAGCTGGTCAGGTTAAGCTGCATACTATTAATTATGGAGCGAAAAAAAGTTGCAGGCGGGCAAGTTATGATCTTTCCCGCCTTGCTGCATTAAGAAACCAGCTGCTTAATATATTTCTGCAATCAGATTGCGAATATCTATTTTCTTTGGATAGTGATATACTGGCACCCCCCGATATATTGACCCGTTTGATTGCAAACAATTGTGACATTATATCAGCCTTGGTCTGTAATGGACACGAGCTGGGTGATAAAAGTATATACAATGTATTGGTATGGAATGAAAAAGGGAAACTTGTGCATCGGCGTGAATTTCCCCGGGATCGGGTTTTCCCGGTGGATTGCACAGGAGCCGCATATCTGATCAAAAGAGAGGTCATTGCGGAGTACGGAGTTCGTTATTCCAGTAATCAAGGTGCTGAAGACATTGGCTTTTGCCTTGCTGCCCAACATAAGGGCCTGGGTATTTATTGCGATGGACGACTCGAATGTGATCACATAATGAACGAATCCCTTGGCATACCGTTCCCGCCTGCCGAAAAGCAAGAGCAATCATAGATCTATACTTTTTGCTCCAAGCTAACAGCCAGCCTTTAAAAAAAGCCGCGAAATTTTGCTAATGTGTGAAAAATACCGATTGGGTAATCACATTTTGTCAACTCCTCTCATAGTATATCCTAGAAATTTGGAAGCACAAATTTCAATCCAGCCGAAAGGTTAAGAAATTACTAGATAAAAAGGAGGGGAGAGTAATATGTCAAGATTGCTAAAATGTGAGTTTCCCGAAGGTTGTATGTTGGATCTGTGGGCCAAGGTTATCAAAGCCAAGTTTATCGAAAAACAGATCAAGGTTTTAGACACCGTATTTTGTGTTCCCGATGAGCAAGTAGGTGGAAAAGTCTCCTGTGTGGAAGACATTAAAGTAAAGGTTATTAAGGCATACGAGGACCTTTGCTTTAACAAAGTCAAAATTTATATCGATTACGAGGTTATCCTTTTTGTTCTGGTGGATGGTGAGTATCAAATCATTACTGTTACCGACCGTTACGAGCAATCCATCGAATTGGATGAATTTGATCCGCCGCTTACGACAGAAGAGTTCAGAACCGAGATCGAGCAATCAGAAATAATTCTGAAGAACTGGGCCTTTGATTTCGAAATCAAGGGTAATTGTGAAGATCCCAGTAATCCCTGTCATCTGACCACGCCCATCAAGGGAACCTGTATCGGGCTTAAGGTATATGTCGATATAATCGACAAACTGGGTAAGTTCCATGATGTCATTGTATATGGTGAATTGGATCCAGAAGTAGATTATTAAGAGGGCGAACTCATTTGTAGATGCTCGGCTTTAAAGGCCGGGCATTTACTTTTCTAAATTATCGGGAGGGAGAGATTAAGTGGGAGTCAGGATAGAAAGAAAGGATAAAAACCGCATGCGCAGCAATTTGGAGCAATTGCTGCGGGCCCAGCAAGAACTGGATAAAAATATTGCATTATTCCAAGAAGAAAGCCCGGTGGAGGAATACAAGAGCTTCTTAAAAGAGCTTAGAGCTTCTAATAGTGAGAATATGCACACTGTTTCCCGTTTCATGGTGCGCAAATGCAATCGCTGAATATAATTTGCCGGGCAGGTGTCTGGCTCGTGGGGGCAAGGAGCAAGACTACGCCTAACTACCCCTTACCCCCTAACACTTTGCGCACATTATTATACGAGGAGTGTTTAACATGAAAAGTCTGGGTCTGGCGCTTGGAGGCGGAGGCTTAAAAGGCTTGGCGCACATTGGGGTATTGGAGATAATGCAGGAAAATAACATACCCATCAATATGATTTGCGGGACAAGTGCCGGCAGTATCGTGGCAGCACTTTATGCCAGCGGAATGCCGGTACACAAAATGGAGAAGATTGCCGCAAGTCTCAAACCAAGTGATTATATTGACTACAATATTTTAGGAATAGTGAAATACCTGACGGGATTATGTCTTCCAAATTATCAAGCAAAGCTTGATGGGATTATTAAGGGAGATTCCCTGGAGGAATTGGTTTACCAATGGACAGATGGCAAAAGTCTCAATGATGTTTCCATGCCCCTGTCCATTATTGCAGTTGATATAGATTCCGGTCAGGAGGTAGTATTCACCAATCAGGAATTTGAACTGGAGGGACGACATGTAAAAATAGTAAGAGATGCATTGCTAAGTGAAGCCGTCCGGGCCAGTATATCTATTCCTGCAACTTTTGTACCGTTGAATTTTGAGGGAATGCAGATGATCGATGGAGGAGTTCGCAGCATTGTACCGGTGACTGCAGCAAAAGCTATGGGTGCACAGTATATATTAGCAGTAAATCTAGGTCAGGAAACCTATGACACCAAAGTAGCGGGAATGATACAGATAATATCAAGAAGTTTAAATATCCTTACCTATGAAACCTCAGACACGGCAGAAGAGATTTTTGCTGATTTAATAATATTTCCCCGGGTTGGCGAAGTACATTTAGATGATATGGATAAAGCTGAACAGATAATCAGAGCGGGACGTCGGGCTGCCAAAGAACACATTGCAGAAATCAAAAACGGCTTGCAAACTCTTAGCAAGTAACCGATTAATTGTGAGCTACATATAATATTTACAAATACGAAGCGCCGTTAAGGGGGTGTTAGGCGGGGAGGAGGTTAGAATTGCAACTGACAAATTTGAACATGAAACCTTCTACCTGACAAAAAATCAGGTAGACGATATAAAAGAACTGGCCCAAAAAAACGAAATATCTCGCAGCGCCCTTGTTAGAATGATAATTCGAGAATACTTGGCCAGACAGGAAGGGAATAAAGGCAAATAGAATAGAGGCAATGACAAGGGGACGGTTCTCCTGTCAGAAAATCAATTTTCTGACAGGAGAACCGTCCCCTTGTCATTGCTTTTTTACTCATGTTTAAAAAAAACATTTTCCGGACAAAATCTAAACATAGAGAGGGGTGCTTGGATTGATAAAAAAAATTACTGGAGTTTTAATATTTTTAATAATTACATTAATCGGTATTTATATTATGACCGAAAAAGAGCAGAGCCTTTACTCGCAGGTGCTTCGCTTGCATGTCATAGCTAATAGTGATAATCCCTATGATCAGGCACTTAAAATCGAGGTAAAGGACGAAATTGTCAAGATGATGAATCGGGAATTTGACGATCTGAATGATGCTGACGAAGCAAGGCGTCAGGCCATAAAGGATATACCGCAGATAAAAAAAACAGCTGAACAAATGATAGCAGAGCGGGGATATGATTATCCGGTTCAAGTTTCGGTAGGAGATAGTGAGTTTCCCAGTAAAACTTATGGTAATTTAGTTTTTCCATCAGGCAAGTATCAGGCGGTTAGAGTAATTATTGGCGAAGGCGAAGGTAAAAACTGGTGGTGTGTTTTATTTCCGCCCCTTTGCATGGTATCTTCATCTGATAAAGGATTGACACTTGACAGTTCGAAGGAAGCCAAGGTCAGCTTAAAATGCCTGCAGCTCCTGCCCCATGGAGTAAAACTCCGTATTTCCGGAAATTAGGAAGAGGTTGACAAGGGTATGACAAGGGGACGGTTCTCCTCTGACAAGGGGTTCTGAGAGGGGGGACACAAGGGGACGGGGACACAAGGGGACGTTTTTGGTGTGTCATTAAAAATGACACACCAAAAACGTCCCCTTGTGTCCCCGTCCCCTTGTGTCCCCC
>JAQUBU010000108.1 GCA_028686565.1 Syntrophomonadaceae bacterium | reverse complement strand
CTCAACCCATATCCAGTCTCCTACACCAACTGCCAGTTTTTTGGCGGTCCGCTCGCTGAGCAGAACACCATCTTCGGGAATCTGCAGTTCTTTGCCATCAGCTGCATATATACCGATTAGTTTTTGGCCTACCCTCAACCCCTGCAGGCTGTCGTCTTCCCCTTGCTTTTCTTCGCCAGTGCCTTTCAAATCTGTAAATACCTTGACAGGCACCTGCAAGGATGGTTCCATTTCCTCAACCTCTTCCCACTGCTGCCAATACATTATGTCACTTTGTTTGAGAGGAGTATTGAAAGTTACCAGGATATCATAACGATTCTCCATACTGAAATGCCGTTCCATCATATAATCAACAGCATCACTGCTAAAAAATGCCAGCAGTAGAATGACTACCGTACCCGCAACCCCCAGCACAGTCACCGCAAAACGGGTGCGGTTGCGAAACATAGTTCTCAGGCTCATTCTCCAGGTACTGCTAAGCTTACTCCAGAATGAACGCCACTTTTCCAGGGCAATGCTCCCGCCCCCAACCGGAGCGGAAGCGCGCATGGCTTCCGCGGGCTGGATCAAAAGAATTCCCCGGCAGGCCAGAAGTCCTGAACTAACACCCACCAGGAGGGTTAGCATCACACTGTAAATAATGGCGGTACCGTTAACTCCGCCGATAATAGCCGGAAGGTTAAAAAACATGGCATACAGCGCTGAAAATATTGAAGCCAGGTATATGCCAAAAATACTGCCTAAAAGCGAACCCAGAAGTGAAACACACACCGGGTAGGAGAGAAAATGCCCTATAATCCTTATATTACTCAAGCCCAGGGCTTTCATTACTCCTATCGAAGAACGCTGCGCCTTGATCATCCGTCCCAGCAAAAGAAACTGAATACCGGCCGCCACCAGGAAAAATATCAGGGGCATAAAACGGGAGGAGACCCGCAATCCTTCCAACTCACCTTTAAGGGAAATATGGCTTAATTGCTTTTCCCGACTGTAGGCTGCAAGGTTGCCATAAGGCATCAATATCTTTTCAGCCTGTTGTTTCACCAGCTCTTCATTGGCAGCGGGTGCCAGCTTTAAGAGCAGTTGATTAATCTGTCCCTGCATATCAAGGATCTGTTCTGCTTGCTCATGGGGCATCATAAGAACGCCAAACTCCTCGGGGTCAGGCATCAGGGAAGCAGAGTCCTTCATTAGATAAATAAATTCGGGGCTGACTGCTGTCCCTACCACATTCAGTGATATTTCCCTGCCTCCGGCAATAACCTTGATAATCCCACCCTGGTCCAACATATTGGCTGCTGCAAATTTCGGATCAACGAGGACTTCTATGCCCTGCCCGCTCTCCATGGTAAACATTCTGCCGCTGTCAACCTGAATTTGATTCAATTCTCTTTCCATCGGCAGCTTATAGCTGGTTAGCCTAAGAGTTCCGCGGCCACCATCAGCTTTAATAAAGGAAATGTCTTTTTGAATACGCCCGCTGACCTGAATAACTCCGGGAATAGCAGCCACCCTTTTAATTTGCGCTTCCGGTGCCTTAACTACCTGAAGAAAGTAATCGGCAAATTCATTTTCCTGGTAAAAAGATTGTTGGGAACGGCTCAGATTCATATAAGCCGTGGTCATGGATATATATATAAGTACACCCAGCATAACAATAGAAACCAACGCCAGAAACTGACCCCAGGTATTCCTTATCATTCTTAATAGCCGCCGGTTAAGTACCTGCACTACCACTCAATCCTTTCCGGGGGCAGGGGATTCTCATTGACGAGAATCTCTATAATTTCACCGCTGCGCATGCGGATTACCCGTTCAGCCATCGCTGCAATAGCTGTATTATGAGTTACTATTACCACGGTACTTCCCAGCTCCCGTTTGACCCGGTCGAGTAAGCCCAATATGCTCTTTCCGGTCTGGTAATCCAGGGCACCGGTAGGTTCGTCACAAAGTAAAAAACGCGGTTTCTTTACCAAAGCTCTGGCAATCGAAACCCGCTGCTGTTCCCCGCCGCTTAATTGCGCCGGAAAATGCTGGCTTCTCTCCAGAAGGCCCACTCCATGCAATGCGTCATCAATCATCAAAGACTCTTCCACCAGTTCCGCGGCCAGTGCTACATTCTCTGCAGCTGTCAGATCGGGAATCAGGTTGTAGAACTGAAATACAAAGCCGATTTCCTGGCGCCGGTACATGGTTAAATCCTGATCGCTGGCTAAGCTAAGTTCTTTGCCATTGAAAAATATCTGACCACTGCTGGGTTTATCCATTCCCCCCACCAGATTTAAGAGGGTGCTTTTCCCTGAGCCACTGGGACCAACAATAACCAGTATTTCCCCTTCATAAATATTCAGGGAAGTTTCTTTCAAGGCTTCAACTACCACTTCACCCATTTGATATTGTTTACTGACATTTTCCAATCGCATCAGAACCGGTTTTTCCATACGTTTTCCTTTCAGACAAGCTGCTCTTGAATAAGCAGTTTTTATATTATATAAAACCATCCTGTTTTTCCTGAAGCACTCATTGCTATATACCTCTGCAAAACCAAATAAGTTCCGGTAAACCCCTTGGACATTTATTCGAGCGGCATAATGACCGGTATTCGAATTCTATCTACAAAAGAATGATCGGTACAGCCAAGCCCTTTTAAAAAGAAATCCGTTACAATCTTGATTCTTCGTTCAAACATCGTCTGATCCAGGGAGGCATCAAACAGTAAATGAGCACCCTGCAACCCGGCGACAAATATCATGGTTGTTTCCTCCGGATACTGAACCAGAAAAACCTCTTCTTCCATGCCCTGCCGTATTATATCCGCCATCAGCGGAAATAGTATTCCCATATTTTCCTCTGCCAGCTGCCCGTGCATTTCGCGGTTTTTTTCACTATGCATATAGTTTATTAAAGAGATGTTATCGGCATATTTGCTCAGTGAATCTTCCCATATCAACCGCATTTTTTCCAATGCACTTAAACCAGGGTTTTTTACTATATCTATCTGGGAAGCAAAATATTCGCGGGCATATTCCTGCGCCACCGCTTTTATTACTTCTTCTTTAGATTTGAAATACCAGTAAAAGGTGCCCTGGGCAACCCCCACGACCTTTACAATATCGCTTACGCTGGTCGCTTTTATGCCTTTGCTGCTGAAAAGTTTTTGGGCGGCCAGCATTATCTCGCGGCGACGTTCATCGGGTGATAGTTTATTACGGGCCAATGGTTTACCCCCTAAATCTTATGACCATGGTATTGATTGACAGTCAGTCAGTTTTTCCCATTCTATATTCAAATGAAATATTAATCAATTAAAATTTTTGAATGGTTTATTAGCTTTTAACTCGACTTTAGCAGTTGCCATGGAAAGCAATTGGCAGTTTTTTCGCAAACTTGACGCAGAAGCCTTATAATACCATGCAAAGGCGAGGTTTAAAAAAGGAGGCGGCACGCGACAGGCCATGGCAAAGGAGGTTAGCGCGGTATCCCCTGAGTGCCCAAGCCTAAGCAAATGATGTCATGGAGCGACAGAGCAGGCGCGAAAACTTTATGAATTTCTTTCAAATACGAAACTTGTACTTTTAACAAATAAATCATGTATATCGTCCAGGATGAAAAAATTTATCACATAAAAACGGGAGCTCCCTTACGGAGCTCCCACAGAATGGAGATTGAATATGAGATTGATTCAAATGTGATGGTGAGACATAATCAACCAACGCTTGACTCACCTGCTCATAATAACAAGGTTATTCGGCGGCAGGTGCAAATAACAGCTTGCCCCTATGTTGATTTTCTCCATTTGACGATGGGGAATTTTTGCTTCCAGTTTCGTTTCCAGCCCGTTTGCGGCCACAGCGGAAAAGTGATAAGTATTGCCGGAGATTTCATCAACTATCTTCTTGACCTGCACCGGAACCGTATTTTTCCCACTTTCTTCAGTCAATTTAATATGATCAGATCTGATGCCAACCCCAACCTGCTGGCCTTTTATAAACTTGACCGAAGATTTCGATTCTGCCCTAAACAAACCCCGCAGCTCAGCTATATTAATCAATGTATAAGTAGATCCTGCTTCTTCAATCACACCGTTGAATAAGTTTTTAACCCCCGTCAAACGGGCAACCCCGGCATTGGCAGGCTGGTCGATAATAGCCTTTTTGTCATCCCATTGCAGAATTCTGCCAGCATCATATACGGCTATCCGTGAACTTAGTTTATATGCTTCAGCCAGATTGTGCGTAACTAGAATCACATGCCCGGCAAAATATTTTTGCAAATCCAGCAGTTCATCCTGCAGGCTCTCTTTAACAATTGAATCAAGAGCGGAGAAAGGTTCGTCCAGCAAGAGTACCTGCGGTTCGGTTACCAGTGCTCTGGCTATCGCCACCCTTTGCTGCTGCCCCCCTGACAATTGGCCTGGATAGCGCTTCTCATATTTTCCGAGGTGCATTTTATGCATAAGATTGGAAACCCGCTCCCTTATCACCTTATTACCAAATTGGTTTAACTGGTGAATGCCAAAAGCTACATTATCAAAAACATTCATATGAGGAAAAAGTGCATAGTTTTGAAAAACAAAGCCTACTTCCCTTTGCCGGGATGCTAAATTTATCCCAGTCCGGCTATCAAAAAGCACTTTTTTATTTAAAGCTATCAAACCTTCATCAGGCGGGAATAGACCGGCAATACATTTCAAGGTCATGGTTTTGCCGCAGCCGGAAGGCCCAACAATAGCCAGTATCTCATGCTCCACCGAGAATGATACATCCAATCTGAATTCCGGCAAAGATTTTTTAATTTTTATGTCCAGCATGGGATGGTACCTCCTCCCAACCGGTAAACTTGCTTCCGTTTCCTGAATATTGCCTTTTTTTCCAGTAATTCAAGGCGGCAATACTGGCCAGTGAAATCATGAGGATAGCCAGTACCCAGTAAACAGCCTGGCTGTTGTGTCCGGCTTCAACCGCAAAATAGATGGCCAGAGGAATGGTCTGGGTTTTACCGGGAATATTACCTGCCAGCATCAAAGTGGCCCCGAATTCTCCCAGCGAACGGGCAAAAGCCAAAATGGTTCCGGCCGCAATTCCCGGCCAGGCCAGAGGGATAGTAATCTTATGAAACACCACCCATTCAGAGGCTCCCAAAGTTCGGGCCGCATCCTCTATATTGGGCTGAATCTGTTCCAAAGCAGCCAATGTCGCCTGATACATCAGGGGAAACGCTACAACTGTAGAAGCAATCACCGTGGCTGACCAGGAAAAAATAACATTGCGGTCAAATTGCATCAGCACTTGTCCAATCGGGCCATTACGGCCAAACAAGAGCAAAAGCCCAAACCCTACTACTGTAGGGGGCAATACCAGAGGCAGTATAAACAAAGCATCAATTATCGATTTGCCCCGAAAGCTGCTGCCCGCCATCCAGCGAGCAGCAGCTATTCCCAGGCAAAAAGTGATTATCGTAGCAGTAGCAGCGGTCTTTAATGAAATCCAAACCGGGATTAAATCTAGTTCTGTCATATTTGCCGTCCTTTGCCAGAGTTATTGCTTCTTTAGTATGAAAATAGAGTGCGGCATTAGGGGTAAGGTGTAAGAAGTAGAATGTCCTAACTTCACACTTATTTTCATAATTAATTGTTCTTGGCGGATTTTGGAGATTAGCATTAAAAATCCGCCAGCTACTTGCTCACAGTGCTAAAACCATATTTTTCAAAAATAGTCTTGGCTTTATCACCGGACAAATAATTCAATAAGGCCTTTGCCGCATCTACTTGTTTGCTGCTTTTCACCACCGCCGCCGGGTATACTACCGGAGTATGGGTCCATTCTTCAGCAACCGCAGCTACTTTAACCTTGTCCGATATTTTGGCATCAGTAGCATAAACTATGCCTGCATCAGCATCGCCGCTTTCCACATAAGCCAAAACCTGGCGGACATTTTTAGCAAAAACCATTTTATCTTTTAAAGAATCCCACATTTTAATACTGGTCAAAACATCCTTGCCATATTGTCCGGCAGGCACTGAGTCCGGCTCGCCAATAGCAATAACCCTGGCCTTTTTAAGATCATCAAAACCCTTGATTTTTTCAGATGTCTTGGGAACCACCAGAACAATACCATTTTTTAAAAGATTTTTGTTGGTCTCATTGATAATCAAATTCTTATCCTGCAGAGCTTTCATCTGTTTGGTGGCCGCCGAAAAGAATAGATCGGCAGGAGCCCCCTGTTCAATCTGCTGCTGCAATGAACCCGATGACGCGAGATTCAATGTCAGTTGAACATTCGGATATTCACTCTCGTATTGTTTTTCAATTTCCTTCATTACATCAGTCAAACTGGAGGCTGCTGATACTGTCAGCTCAACTTGCCCGGAAAATCTTTGGACCGGAGCCGGGGTTACTGGAACTGGTGCAGGTGCCGCAGCATTGGGGCTGCTTGCAGATAATGCAAGATATTTACCATATACAAAGCCGCTCTTCGCATCACTGCCCTTAACCTCATACCAGTCTCCGCTTTGCTTGACAACGGTTAATTCCGCCCCTTTGGGTAATGACTTAAATACTCGGTAATTGGTACCGGGACCGGTGCGGACATTCAGGGCGGTCTTTACATTAACGGTGCATTGATCTCCGGCTTTCATTAAAACAGGTGAAGACGCATTGTTTCCCGCTGGAGCAGCAAAAGCCAACCCTGCCACCATAAGAATAAATAAACATGAGATTATTATACTAATAGAGATTTTTGATTTTTTATTAAAATACATTATAATACCTCCTTTGTTTGATAATTAACTTAACTTTCGTAGTTGACATATTATGCGACATAACTGTGTGCTTGTCATCGCTATGAAACTAACGTACTTGTCATTGCTATGAAACTAGCGTAAAAGGTCATTGCTATGAAATAGCGTACGTGTCATTGCGAGCGCAGCGCGGCAATCTTCCCCGGTAATTGACTACGTAAATGAAAAATGCTCTAACGCTTTTCGTTTACCGTGGCGGGTTATTACCCGTGATAATTGCGAGAAGCGCAGCGACGCGGCAATCTTCCCCGGTCATTGTCAATAAATGAAAAATGATCTGCGCTTTTCGTTTACGTAATCAATTACGAGGGAAGATTGCCGCGCTGCGCTCGCAATGACACGTACGCTATATCATAGCAATGACAAGTACGCTAGTTTCATAACAATGACATATAAGATAGCTCGCGATGTTCGTCAATATGGAATTTTAAACAGTTTATTTTATTGCTTTTCAGCCTGTTCTTTTGGTCAGAATGTTGAGTAATTAACTTAAAGAGCAGGATAAAACAT
>JAQUBU010000107.1 GCA_028686565.1 Syntrophomonadaceae bacterium | reverse complement strand
AGGCAGATAGCCAATGCCTATTCAGCAATTGCCGTTGAAGACCTAAATATGCGAAATATGGCGCAAGGGCTAAAATTAGCTAAGTCAACGAACGATAACGGCTATGGTATGTTTCGCACCATTTTAGCGTACAAGCTTGCGGAGCAAGGTAAGGCGCTTGTCGTAATTGACAAATGGTTTCCGTCAAGCAAGATGTGCCGTCATTGCGGAACAGTCAATGCTGAATTGACACTTGCTGACAGGGTTTGGACTTGCTCTTGCGGCAAAGAGCTAGACCGCGACATAAACGCCGCCATCAATATCAAAAATGAAGGCTGTCGCCTGCTTGGCATAGCCTGATCAAAAATGAGAACCGTTGGGCAAACGGGGATAGCTTGGTAATTATATCGGCATTAGTCGATACGTCCCAAGAAGCCCCCACCTCTAAGCGTTAGCGTAGGTGGTGGGAGTATGTCACACAAAAAATCCATGTTAAACGGGTACGACTTTTCCAATTATCTTGATAAGCCGCTGCAATATGTATCAATGGCGATTAAAAGCAATAATGCCCATGAAGAAATTTCATTTTTATGCTGCCAGGAGAAAATCGTGGGAGTCTGGCTTGATCCACCTAATAATAAAAATTCAGCAGCAAACAGAGCATTATCACAATACAATTTTGTATATAATAATGCCGGTGAACTACTCAAATACAAGTCACCATATGTAGGTGATAATAGTAAGACAGGAAATCTGATGTATTCACTAGCTTGGACAAATGGCGTAAAGCCCATCAGTGTTGAATTGCAAACAGATAGTGAACCATACGGCAATACCAGTAATTGTCATGGGTATGGAGCCGACACCACCTTGAGCTTGCCCTATTTTAAAAATGCAGCTGTAATATTTAGCCTCATTGATAATGTTGGAATTGTAACCTTCAATATAGAAGGCAATGAAGGCAATACCGCTTATAAATTCACCAGGGAGGAAATAGAAGATTATTTTAAGAAAGACGTGCGGAAATATACTAAAAGCCAGGCAGAATTTGAAGAATTCTTAAAAGAAGTGTTGGATTCCAATCCTTGATTATACTAAGCAAAAAGGTTAATAAAGGAGGATAAAATGATAAAGCTAAGATTATTTTCATTATTTGTATTGTTATTTGCGCTGGTGGCGGTTTTGCCTGGAATGGCGGCGGCTGCAGATCAACCTGGTGAAATTACCGTACTGGTCGATGGCTTGAAGCTGCAGTCTGATGTAGCACCCGCTATGCAAAATGACCGGCTTATGCTGCCGTTTCGCAAAATAGCCGAAGGTGTTAATGTTGAGGTGAGCTGGGATGCCGGCCTGCGGAAAATAACCGGCAGTAATGGCAAAGTGGCCGTGACCATGTTTGTTGACAATAAATATGCCTGGATAGGCGATAAAAAGGTGGAACTGGATGCCATTCCAGTAATTATTGAAGGGACAACCCTCATACCAGCCCGCTTTTTTACGGAAGCCTTTGACTGTAAAGTGGACTGGAATTCTGAAACTCGAATGGTGAAGATTATCTCAGCCGCCAAAATCATGCAGATTACAGGGTTCTATGCTCTGGGCGACAAGAATACGAGCAGCTGGACTGACCTTTTTACCAAACCTTATCCGGAAACGGCGGCAGGAAATACTAATCTGGTTAATAAACTGGCTTTGGGGTGGTTCAGTCTTGATGAGCAAGGAAACCTCCTTACCCTGAGTACTACCGGTTGGCAGCGTCCCGATAGTTGGGAAGCAGTTATTGATGCCGCAAGCCAATACAAGCTAAATACCGAAATGGTTATACATATTACGGACGGGGAAGGCAGGCTGGGCCGTTTTTTAAGCAACCCCGAGGCAGTAAAAGCAGCAATTGAAGCGATTGCTAAAGAAGCAATTTTATACAATGGTGTTAATTTGGATTTTGAAGGTTTGGGTTGGAATGACAATATGGAGCAGTTAATTCAGGCCAGGACTATATTTAATAATTTTGCTATTCAATTGTCCCAGGAACTGAAAAAAAGCAATCGGCAATTGACGCTAACATTACACGCGCCCAATAGTGCCTACCTGGGCTATGATTATGCTGTTCTTGGCAAAGCAGCTGATCACATAATTATTATGGCTTATGATTATGGCAGTAAACCGGAGTCGATAAATAAAATCAGGCAGGCAGTGGAAATGGCTAAAGCCTTGGTTCCGGCAGAAAAGCTGCTGCTGGGGATTTCGGTGGTGGGTGAAAATCCGGAGAGCCTGCAAACGATAATAGGTGTTGCCAAAAAGAATAATCTAGGTGGTATTGCACTATGGCGTTTGGGATTGTTAAACACTGAGACATGGAAAGTATTGGGAGAAAATGTTATTAAATCGTCATTATAGTCAGTTCACAAAGCGGAAAGTCTGGGAGCCAATAAATATCGTGAAAGACATACTTTCATAAACCCTTAGCGAATATCATACTTTTCTAGTTGGGAAATTATCTGGGCGCCACCGGAATTAAACTCGCGTTTAACCAGCCCGATGCCTTTGCTATAGTATTCGAAAACACTATAGTCCTTGCCGCTGGTCTTAATCAGCAAACAGTGCTCAAACTTGCCCGCTGGTGTATCAGTGCTGGCATCTAATTGGCTGATCTCTTTTTTTACTTCGCCTTCTTTCCAACTGGTGCCAACTTTTAAAGGCGTATTCAGTAAAATGATTGTTTCGCAGGGGGAGAACTTATCAGGGAGAAGGTTCTCGGGGTGATAAGTTTCTCCAGCAAAATAAACCCTAATTATACTGTCATCTGCTGAATCAAAGATTGAAGTACTAACTGTGCCGCCGTTGCTTTCTTTTATCTGAGCCAGTTTTCCCTGGGTAAACACTACCTCTCTGGTAAAAGAAGCATATTCATTGCCGATTCCTTCATATTCCCATGAACTGCCGGCCGTCAAGGGGAAGTAGTCGCTCAATTTTTGTTCGGGAGGCTCGTTGTTTTGCGGATCAGAATCAATTACTTTATTGAAAGCTGAACAGGCAGTTAGTGATAATAACACAAGCAGAATTGTAAAAAAGGCGAATGAGTTTAATATTCTTTTCATTGGATAACACTCCTCTCATTAATACAGCGTGAAAGCCTAAAAGAAATTTATTCATTATGTTTTGTGCCTTGAGTGAAGCGATAGGATGGTTATAAAAATGTCCCCCGCTTCTATAAACGGTCGGCTTCCTATTAACAAAACAGGTGGCGGGTTATAACGAGGTGCTGCCTCGTTGCAGCAGTATGTTGAGACTGCTGCATAGTTTCTCTGTGATGCAAAAGATACTGCTCCGCAATTTTCTTCCGATGCTTAAACCAGCTTGTAATATTTCTTGAACTGTTTGAAAATTACTTTGTGACTATAGAGTAAGCAAATACCTTAAAATTATTCGAGTGGGAGGTCTTAATAATATCTTATGATAGTAAGAAAGTATATCTGAAAAAATTACAAAAGATACCAGGGGTTGGCCCTGCTGTGGCAGACGATCTTTGGCAGCTTGGTTTTCGAGAACCTGATGAACTAAAAGGGGAAGACCCGGAAAAGTTATATCAGCGCCTCTGCATCTTAGAGGGACAAAAAGTTGATCGCTGTATGCTTTATGTGTTTCGCTGTGCGGTTTATTATGCTTCCAACCCAGCCCCGGAACCCGAACTGCTTAAATGGTGGAATTGGAAGGATGGAAAATGAATGTACATATTTCTTGTCTTTTAATGTTATTCTTGATATAATTTCTTTTGCAGTCTATTTTCATTAATATTAACTTGAAATCTTGTTAATTATTAATTATTTTACATAACCTGAAGCGAGGTGAAAAAGTTGAAGGAAAAACTACACCCCAAGTATTTTAATGCATCCGCCCGCTGTGCCTGCGGCAACGAATTTGAAGTAGGTTCAACCAAAGAAGCCCTAAAAGTAGAAATTTGCTCGAAATGCCATCCGTTCTACACGGGGAATAAGAGCCGTTTGGTGGATACTACCGGAAGAGTCGAGAAATTTAAGCGTAAATATGGCTTAAATTAGTGAAATAGCAGGGGGCACTGCTCCCTATTTGTAAGGCGTTAGTAATAAGGTAAATTTATAATTACCTTATTACTTGCGCCTTACTATTAATGGTTTATAACGAGGTAAAATATGTCCCCCGCTTCTATAAGCGGTCGGGTTTCTGTTAAAAAAAGTGACAGGTTATAACGAGGCGCCGCCTCGTTGCAGCAGTATGTTGAAACTACTGCAAAGTTTCTTCTGGTGATTAAATCCCCACCCGTTGCAGCGGTACTAAAGAACAGCACCGCAGTTTCTTGCGATGCTAAAAAGTGTGAGGCTTAGGGGTAAGGAGTAGGCGATCCCTAATAATTCACTGTTATTTTTTAAAATATTAGTAAAATGTTGGCATAGGGGCTTGGTTAAAAAAGTTAGGAATGTTAGGGGGGTTCCCCATTAATCCCCTCATACGGCTTTTATTTTAAACTAATAAAGCTTCTCATCGATGGTTATGCCCTGAGGGCATAGGGGGTTCATTATGAAACAAAAATTTCAATATGGCGGAATGTCGGTTATTGAGGGTGTAATGATGCGCGGGCCGCAATATACTTCCATCGCTGTGAGAAAAGAGGATGGCAGTATTGAAACCGAAAAGGAAGCGAACAGCGATCTGGCAGTTCGGTATCCCTTTTTAAAGTGGCCATTTCTTAGAGGTACTTATATGTTAATAGATTCCTTGGTTATAGGCATACGAATGTTGAATAAGTCAGCTAATATGTCTTTGGGAGAAGAGGAAGAAGAATTAAGCTCCGGAGAAATATTTTTTACCGGGCTTATTGCCTTTGTTATGGCTATGCTTCTTTTTGTGATATTTCCCACGGCTATTATTCATTATTCCCAACAATATATCGGGGGCGTCTGGTTGCAAAATGTAATTGAAGGTGTGATAAGAATCGCTTTTTTCCTTCTGTATGTTTATGCCATATCAAAAATGGAGGATATAGCTCGTGTTTTTATGTACCATGGTGCCGAGCACAAAACTATTTCAGCTTATGAGGCAGGCAAAGAGCTGACCGTTGAAAACATTCGGCCATACTCCACCTTGCACCCGCGGTGCGGGACCAGTTTCATGCTTATTGTAATGATAGTTTCAATTGTGGTATTTGCCTTGCTGGGAGAAGGCAGCCTTTTTTACAGAATATGGTCGAGAATGGCGGTTCTTCCGGTAATTGCAGGTTTGGGTTATGAGTTTTTAAAGTTCAGCGGAAAATACTATAAGACCGAGTGGGCTAAAATATTGATAGCCCCGGGCTTGGCTTTGCAAAAGCTCACTACCCGGGAACCGGATGATAGTATGCTGGAAGTAGCCATAAAAGCATTAAAAATGGTTTTAGCTACTGACGAGACAAATGACGGTCAGATTCAGGAAGTAGTATGTACTTTACAATAAAAGCTTAGGTATAACGAGGAGGAAGAAAGTTGCTGGAAAAGCTGGAAAGCCTGGAAGAAAAGTATGAAGAACTTACGGGGCTCTTAAGCCAAGCTGAGGTTATATCCGATCAAAGTAAACTGCAGAAGTTTGCCAAAGCTCATTCCGATTTGAGCGAAATCGTTGATATATACAGACAATATAAATCGGTTTTAAAACAAAGCACAGATAGCAAGCAAATGATGCAGGAAGAACAAGATGAGGATTTCCGGCAAATGCTGGTGGAGGAAATACAGGTTCTGCAGGAAAAGAAAACCTCCCTGGAACAGAACTTGAAGGTATTGCTGCTTCCCAAGGATCCCAATGACGAGAAAAGTGTAATTATGGAGATTCGAGCCGGTACCGGGGGCGACGAAGCTGCCTTGTTCGCCGGGGATTTATTCCGCATGTACAGCCGGTACGCTGAACAGCAAGGATGGCGCATAGAAATTATGGATACCCACTATACTGACATTGGGGGTATCAAAGAAATGATTTTTGTAATAGACGGGCAGGGTGCATACAGCAAAATGAAATATGAGTCTGGAGTTCATCGTGTGCAGCGTATCCCCAGCACCGAATCCGGAGGAAGAATTCATACTTCGGCGGCTACGGTAGCTGTATTGCCCGAAGCTGAAGAAGTTGAAGTGGAAATCGATCCGAATGAATTGCGTATAGATGTTTATTGTTCAAGTGGTCCGGGAGGACAGTCGGTAAATACTACCCAATCAGCGGTTAGAATAATTCATATCCCGACTGGAGTAGTTGTAACCTGCCAGGATGAGAAATCCCAGCACAAAAATAAAGCCAAAGCATTAAGGGTTTTAAGAGCACGGCTGAAAGAACTAAGTGAGAAAGAAATGAACGCGGAGATGGCTGGTGCCCGTAAGAGTCAGGTAGGAAGCGGCGACCGCAGTGAACGCATACGCACCTATAATTTCCCGCAGGGAAGGGTCAGCGATCACCGGATAAATCTTACGCTGCATAAACTCGACTATATACTGGAAGGTCAGATGGATGAATTAATCTCTGCTTTGACTTCTCATTATCAGGCAGAGCTTATGAAAAAGGTGGATTAAGTGCAAAAGCATTGGAAGATTCAAGAATTACTGGAGTGGACAACCCGGTTTTTCACGGACAAGGGTATAGAGAAACCACGCCTGGAAGCGGAGGTTTTACTGGCCCGGGTTCTGGAAAGTGACCGGGTTTTTTTATATGCCCATTACGATAGGCCGGTAAATAGCCTTGAACGGCAAGCGTTTCGTCATTTTATCCAGCGCAGAATAAAAGGTGAACCAGCAGCTTACATCGTGGGGCACAAGGAATTCATGTCCCTTGATTTCAAAGTAAGTCCTGCAGTACTGATACCGCGCCCTGAAACTGAACTGCTGGTAGAACAGGTTATTGAACTGGCTGCTGGCAAAAACGGAATGCGTATATGTGATGTGGGAACAGGTTCGGGTGCCATTGCAGTTAGCCTGGCCGTATATTGTCCGCACGCGCAGATTTACGCCAGCGATATATCGAGTGCAGCACTGGAAACAGCCAGGGAGAATGCAGCTCGCCATCAGGTCGAAGTAAAATTTGTACAGGGGGATTTGCTATCATCCCTGCAAGAAGAGGAACCATTTGACATAATAGCCGCCAATTTGCCATACATATCAGAATCCGAATTACAAGCCCTAGATCCGGGAGTAAAAGATTATGAGCCGGTCGGGGCACTGCTTGCTTCTGGAGACGGGCTGGATATATACCGCCGTTTGCTGCCGCAGGCTATGCAATGCTTAAAATCCGATGGATATTTAATTTTCGAGATTGCTCCCCGGCAAAGTGCCCGGGCTCTGGAGTTAGTTAGCGAT
>JAQUBU010000106.1 GCA_028686565.1 Syntrophomonadaceae bacterium | reverse complement strand
CAACTCGTGGTTTGGCTTCCAGAAAACCTGACATGGTCAGTACTGCCAGATCAGGACGCAACGCAGCACGAGTTACTTTCAGCATCTCTGCTATGCTTTCTCCGGTAATTGGCCCGTATTCTTTTACGATTCCCAGGATTTTTTCTTGTCTCTCATTAAGTTCGATAATATCACCACCCAATTATGCTATACTTTTTGGGTTAATCAACTTAAATTATATATACTATATTGATTAATAAAATCCTGTTTAATATAAGAATTTTTTCACACAATTTTGCTGAAATCAGATATTGACTGATACAGATTGGCTATTGCCTTTAATAAACCTAAACGCGCAGCCTTAATTCCTTCCTCATCAACCATTACCATAACTGCTGCAAAAAAGCTGTCCAGCGATATTCTCAGGCTGGCCAGTTCTCTCATTGCAGTTGCATAATCCTGCTCTCTGCAATTTTTTTTCACACTTTCCCGAACCCGAACTAAATCATTGTATAATTTTTTTTCACTATCCTCAATCAGGAAATTAAGATCAAATTCTTCCTTATCCCACTTTTTACTCAAATTATACGAGCGGTTGAAAACCACCATAAAATCAGAGAATTCTTCTGCTTGTTTAAATTGCTGTACACTCCTTGCCCTGGTCTTAATATCATTAAGATCAGAGTTCGGCATGGCCAGTACGGCATCAACTACATCATAACCTATCCCCTGCTCGAGAAGCACAGCTCGCATCCGCTGGCGAATAAAATCCAATACTTCCGTGATAGTCTGATCTTTGGAAATATCAGGCTTTATTGCTTTAAAACCATCATAGGCTGAAGCCAGTGCAGCCTCTAAATCAATGCGCAGTGCACTTTCCAGTATAATATTAACAATTCCTATGGCCTGACGCCGTAATGCATAAGGGTCCTGCGAACCGGTAGGTTTTATGCCTATGCAAAAACAGCCTACCAGATTATCCAGCTTCTCAGCAAGGCTAAGCACCGTCCCGCAAGGAGTTGACGGCAACCTGTCACCTGCAAAACGCGGCAGATAATGTTCCCATATAGCCTCACTCACTTCGGAATCCTCTCCGCTTTTTTGCGCATAATATCTGCCCATAATTCCTTGCAGCTCGGGGAATTCATAAACCATATTACTGAGCAAATCCGCTTTGCAAAGGTAAGCTGCCCTTTGCAGTTGGACTTCATTGCTTAGATTGTTTTGATCTCCAATATATACCGCCAGTTTCTGCAGCCGTTCTACTTTATCCATAATTGAGCCAAGCTGTTCATGAAATAATACATCTTTCAAACCAGGAGCCATGTCGCTTAAGCTTTTCTTGGTATCTTCATTCCAGAAGAATAATGCATCCTCCAGTCTGGCTTTCAATACCCTTTCATTACCGGCTCTAACCGTATCCAGGCTGAAATCAGTACCGTTTCTAACGCCAACAAATCCCGCCATCAGCCTGCCATCAGCATCAAATACCGGGAAATATCGTTGATGCTCAATCATGCTGGTGGTCAAAACCTCGGGTGGAACATCAAGATATGAGGGAGAAAACTGGCCATAGAAGGCAGTTGGGTATTCAACCAGATAAGTAATCTCCTCCAGCAATTTTTCATTTTCCATCGGCTTGCCGCCTGCTTCGGCAGCAGCCTGAACAATCTGCTTCCAAATCAGTTCTTTTCTTACTTGCTGATCAAGAATCACGAAATTATTAGCCAATGCCTTAAGGTAACTTTCAACATCAAGAATGCCCACCGGACCCAAAGACAAGAAGCGATGACCATAAGTGTAATTAACACTTTTAATATTTTCTATGTGCAAATCTATTTTTTTATCACCGTATATGGCTACCAGCCATCTTATGGGACGGGCAAAGCGAGTATTATAATAAGCCCACCTCATGGACTTGGGAAATACCAGCGAATTGATTATGCTCAGTAAAAGCTCAGGAAGAACTATATCACTGCTGGTGCCCTTCTCCTTTTTTATCGCAAATATATATTCAATTCCAGCCACTTTTCGGATTTCCAGGTCTTTAAAATCCACTCCCTGTCCCCGTGCAAAACCTAAACCTGCTTTACTGGGGTTGCCCTCAACATCAAAGGCCAGTGATTTTTTAGGCCCGCGATTCTCATTAAGGGCATCCTGCTGTTCTTCATTAAGACCACTAACTACCAGAACCAGTCTTCTAGGGGTGCCATAGACAGATATTTCCTTATAATCCAGCCGTGCATGATCAAACTTCAGCCCGGCCAGTGCCTTAAGGTCTGCAATGGCTCCCGGCATATATGCCGAAGGTATTTCTTCCACTCCAATTTCCAGCAAAAGATCTTTAGCCATTTTTACAGTACCTCCTTTTCAATATCCTGCAAAACCTGTGTTCTTAATATTTCTTCCTTGAGCAAAGGATAACCTAAGCGTTTTCGCTGCTCCAGATATTCAGCAGCTACAATACGGGCCAGATTACGCACTCTTCCTATATACCCGGTACGTTCGGTAACACTTATAGCTCCCCGGGCATCCAGAAGATTAAATAGATGCGAACATTTCAGCACATAATCATAAGCCGGCTGAACCAATTGGCGAGCAGCCACATTTATTGCTTCTTTTTCACATAAATTGAACATGGTGGTCAATGATGCCACATCCGCTACTTCAAAATTGTAATGGGAATAATCCACCTCGTTTTGATAGTGAACATCGCCGTAAGATATGCCATCCACCCATTCAATATCCAGAATACTTTGCTTATTTTGGATATACATGGCGATACGCTCTATACCATAAGTTATTTCGGCACATACCGGGTAACAATCTATACCGCCGCATTGCTGGAAATAAGTAAACTGGGTTATCTCCATGCCATCCAGCCAGATTTCCCATCCCAATCCCCAGGCCCCCAGCGTTGGTGATTCCCAATTGTCCTCAACCAAGCGGATATCATGGTCTTCCGGCTTTATGCCCAAATCCTTAAGACTCTCTAAATATAGATCAATTACATTATCCGGAGATGGCTTTAAAATTACTTGATATTGATAATAGTGCTGCAAACGGTTGGGATTCTCGCCATAGCGCCCATCAGTAGGACGGCGCGATGGTTCTACATAAGCAACCTTCCACGGCTCCGGACCCAGAGCACGTAAAAATGTTGCGGGATTCATGGTTCCCGCACCCTTTTCAACATCATAAGGTTGTTGAATAATACAGCCCTGCTTACCCCAAAAATTGTTCAAGCGCAGGATCAAATCCTGGAAATTCATAGTTGCTCCTCCTTATATGATTAATTTAAACATGTAAATAAAAAATCCTGTCCTAATGGACAGGGACGGGATAACCCGCGGTTCCACCCTGATTGGCTTTAGCCCAACTCAAAGGATCAGGTTTTACTTGCCTAAAAGGCTTTCCTCCTGACAGCTCCAAAGCGCCTTCAAAAAATTAACCTGCCGGTTCTCAGCTACCCCGGCTCTCTGCAAAGGCCTAGCTTTTCTACTACTCTTTATCATCGCCATTATGAGTATTTTGCATGATTCAATAAAGCATGAAGATATCTTGTCTTCAATCTACATATAATGAAGTGCTTTTTCGCAAAGAGAATAATGCAAAAATCTATTTATAAAATTCATAATTAGTTTAACGAAGCAAAGCAGGCTTGTCAAATTAATATAATCTCCAGTTAAAATTCATAGTTTTGTTAACCAAATAGCGTCTTTTTACATAACTTAGATTAGCAGCATGTAAGGAGGCGCGTATATTGACAACATATATTACTTTGGGAAGCCGCGAGCTGAGAAGGGGCGATGAAGGCACTGATGTTGAACTTTTGCAGAATCTGTTGAAGGTTCTGCCTGAAACCATAGGTTCCATGATAAAGGAAAAAACTGTTTTTGGAACAGAAACTGAAGCAGCAGTAAAAAATTTTCAACGTTATTTTAATCTGACCGCAGATGGTGTAGTAGGAGCAGACACTTTCCTGTTTCTCGGGGTGCCAACCGGTAAATATCTTCCCCCGGGAGCGAATTTATTTGGAGAACGCACTCTAAGCAATGGAAATTATGGCTATGATGTCTGGGTTCTGCAAAACCGCCTGGCAACAACCTCAAAAAGCTTTGCCGCAGCTCTGGGACAACCCGCCACACGATCTTTTGATTCCCCAACCGAAGCTGCGGTCAAGTTGTTTCAAAAAGATGTACACCTCAATGCAGATGGCATAGTAGGACAAATGACTTTTTATCAGCTTTACAATTATGCAGGTATGGGTGCCAGGGTTCTGCAAAAGAGCCGCTGGGACAGAAACCAGGGCTATGATGTATATTGGCTGCAAAAAAATCTCCATGCTATGGACTATTATAATGGCAAACTTGATGGAGTATTTGGACCCAAGACAGAAGCTGCAGTAAAGAATTTACAGGAAGATGCGGGCATCAAAACCGATGGGATCGTTGGTGCCAAGACCTTTTTCTACCTGGCACCAATTTAGGAAGGTGAGGGGTAAGTGGTAAGGGGTGAAATCCTTGCTCCTTACTTCTCAATTTATGGAAGAATATCGCCATCGCACATTTTACTGCTACTGCTCTAGTCGTAATCAGTTTAGTTTTATTTTTCATAATGGTCAACGCAATTTTGTGTGCCTGCTCATGTAAATTGTCTCTTTGCGAAGCCAGTGCTACGACATAGGAGGTGTCAACAAACAGTTTATTCTTCATCTTTCTTTTCCCCATATAGGTACGAATCAATATTTTTAGCCCAATCCTCCGGTCCATCCAGCTTCAAATCAATTGCTGTTTTTAGGAAGCCCCTCCCCTTGGGCGTATGTGTCTTCACCGGATCTATGATTATGTTTACCCGAACATTGGGTGGTAAATCTACTGATTCTTCGGGGCGGAAACCTCACCATCATAAACTGCAGTTACCGACTTGCGCACTATTTTCACCTCGCACTCCAACCATATTAGACTCTATTAATTATTATATCAAAAAGTGCCCAAAAAGAGTTACTGCCTTAGGCTAATCCAGATCTCAACTAATAGCATAATCCTGATAACTCGCCGTCTATGCACTGCTACTTGAGCTAAGCTTTATTCCATGTTAAAGAGGTTAAATCCTGTAATGCATAGATTTTATCAATCTTTTCATTGAACCATTTGCAGATTTCTTCTAATTGATTTTCAGATGAAAGAAAGTCCGATAAAGATTTTTCGTACCAGCAAGCATATTCCCCATCTTCATCATCATAGAAATCGAAAGCATCTTGACCCTCAAAGAATTTCGAAGTCTCTTCTTTCACATGTTTATATTCAGAGTTTCTTTCATCAATAAATAATCTAACTAATAAACCAGGCTCAGAATTGCCTTCTTCATCATTTAAATAGAATCCAACAAGTACATCCGAATCACCCGCACCAATTACACCAGTTGTGGTCCAAATGGCATATTGCTCATGTGAATACAATCTTTTTATTCTATCATTATTACTTGAGGTTTTACCAAAACGTTCTACCAATTTAGGTTTTACTATATCTAAGCATTCGTCCATTTTTGCAATAGTAGAATTAATATTATTCATGGTCAACAAATCATGAGTCTGAAATCTCTTTACACTCCCCATATTATATTCCTCTAAAAATTCTAAGAATTCTCCGATTAATTCATTTTCTTGATGGCACTCAAGAAATTTATACACATCGCTCCATCTGAACTGGTTAAAATCAATATCTGTGATTTCTTTCGGATCATTGTACTTGGTACAATATCTTAAATAACTATTTTTTGGGGCCTCTGTTTTCAAGCCAATTAGCACCCTGGAATACCTCTCCAGTTGCCGTTCTCCCTCGCCTGAATTAACTTTATTCTCCAGAAAACATATTAAACTATCATTTTCAATTACAATGTCAATAATGCAGTTGACATCATCAGGCAACGTGTATTTCTTTTGCGACCCAATTTTAAAAGAAGCCCCATCTATTTTGAGAACCTGGTTTACAAACTCGTTTAATATTTCCTTATTCTTTTGCAGTATCCCAACCAGTATTTCAGTCGTAAAATCTTCAAGGGGTATCTTAGCCATATTCCCGTTTTTTCGATAAAGGCTAAGCAGGCTGTTATAAACACTAATATTAATCCCCCCTTGTAATTTCTAGAATAACCTCTAAAAAATATTATTCAAGGAAAGCTTCCGCTTTCCTACCTTAATTAAAAATTCAAAATTCATAATCCAAAATTCTTTTTAGTCTCTCCTTAATGCTTCTATAGGGTCCATTTTCGAGGCTTTGTTGGCCGGGTAGATGCCGAAGAACAAGCCTACCGCCATGGAGAATCCTACCGCCAGTACGACCGTCCATCCGGAAACCAGCGGCGGCCACTTGGCCAGCTTGGCTACCGCCAAAGCCCCTCCATAACCGATGATTATACCGATGAATCCACCCAAGAGGCAGAGCACAATGGATTCTATGATAAACTGGATTAAAATATCCTTGCGACGGGCCCCCAGGGCCATTCGGATACCTATTTCACGAGTGCGCTCGGTTACTGATACGAGCATTATGTTCATTACCCCAACGCCCCCCACCAGCAAGGATATACCCGCAATACAGCCGATAATGAGGGTCATGATTCCGGTTACTTTGTTGGCCGATTCCATCTCCTGTTCCATACTGTAGGCATAGTAATGATTAGGAGCATTATGTCTCCTTTCGAGAATCTTCTTGGCTAAGTTCATAGCAGTTTCTACTTCTTCCTTGTTTTCGGCACTGCCCTGCAATTCATGGATTACTTTCCAGTCGGTAAGCCGGCACAAAAACGACCAGGGCATATAGGCAACCTGTTGGGAATTAAAGCCCAGCATGGAACTGTCACTTTTTATTACTCCCACCACTACCGCCGAATTGCTCATGATCATGACCCTTTTCCCCACCGGGTTGCCAGGTCCAAAGAGCTTTACCGCCGTTTTTTCATCCAGCACAATAATCCTGCGGCCGACTGCAGCATCATCATCCCGGATGAACCTCCCCCAGACCATTTCAAGGTTTCTAATCTGAGCATACTCGGCACTGGTTCCTATTACCTGAACCGTTTTTTGCCCTTTGCTGCCCCTTAACGGCATCTGGTTATAGGTAACCGGAGCCAGATATTTTACCTGGGGAACATTTTCCTTGATAATACTTATATCATTAATACTCAGATCATCGATCCGAAAGCTTTCACCTTCCCGGTAATTCACCCATAACCCGAACATATTTGTACCAAATTTTTCCATTTCCGTCATCAGCATGGCCCGGCCGCCCTGCCCGATGCCAACTACCGCAATTACTGCCGCAATCCCGATAACAATTCCCAGAGTGGTCAAAAAGGATCTG
>JAQUBU010000105.1 GCA_028686565.1 Syntrophomonadaceae bacterium | reverse complement strand
ATCGACATCCTGATCAGTAATTTCTAATAAATCTTGCAACAATTGCCCTCTGATTTCTCTTTTTTTTTGAAAGTAATCTGCCCCTCCATAACAATGCACAAGTCTATATCGCTCGCTCTAGTTATGCATCTCTTGGCACAAGAACCAAAAAGAACTATTTTCTGGGGAGCTATCTTTTTTACGATCATATCAGTAATCAAAGGAATCGCATCATATTGATTTAGTTTTTTATTCTCGATATGCATAATACTCATTTTAACCATCCTTTTGCTCGGGAACCATGATCCTTCAAATAATATATATTTCTTTCCTCTTTTTCAAACCAGCCTATATCTAAAGTATAATGTATATCATAAAAAATAAACCGCAGTCTTTTAAATTCTTGACAAGCAATTTCCCAAGGTTCGAACGTAAGCAAACTTTCATCTCAGTTTTCTCCCCAGCATAAAGCCCTCTGCAGCCTTCACTCCCACCGCAGCTCCCCGCCAGCGGGCCAGGTGTTCAACCGCCTTTATAGACCTGGGATGAGGCCAATCTTGCATTTCGCTCCGTTAAGCCTCTAAAGCTTTCAGTTTTAAATCTATAGTATCACTGATTTCCACAAAATAGTTTGGTAAAAAAGCTGGAGCAGAACCGGGTGTCTGCCATTCGGTACTGGAGGGAACCTCGAAAAAAAGCAGGATTTTCACGCACTGTCCTGGAAATGGTCGAGATGCCGTTACAACCGCTTGATGAACAATCTGGTGATCAATATTCACATCCCCGGCATGATGGGTATAGACCATATCCGGTTGATATTATTCAATAGCAGCCTCAATTACTTTGACTACATTCAGCAATTCCAGCGAACCCATGCGATTATCGGAAAAATCATGCTGGGTTAGCGATTGCACACCAAGTATCCTATTAGCCTCATGCGCCGCCTGAGCCAGCTGCGATAGCGCACCAGCTCGATTTTCCCTTTCCCGTACTTTATCCCGGCTGGTTACTCCCTCAGCCATGATAAGCACATGGACATCATCGCCATTATTAACATGCTTAGCAATTATCCCCCCACAGCCCAGGACTTCGTCATCTGGGTGGGCGGCTATAATAAGAATCCTCATGCTATCTCTCAAAACAAAAAAGCCCCTATCATCTGTTGACACTTCCTAAATCCCTGGCTGAATGAATAATAGTCAAAACAGTAATAGATTGGCCTTGTAATTCATAAATAATTCTATAATTATATACGAAAATCTCTCTTATATCTTTTTTTCTGAATTCGGGAACTACCCTACCCATTTTAGGATACAATTTTAGGTCTTCAAGCGTCTCAATAATCTTTTCTATTACTCTAATAGCATATATTTCCGAATCCTGTTCAATATATGTCTTTATGCTTTCAGCATCCAATAAAGCTGGTTCAGTCCATATTATCTTCATTGTTTTAAGAGCCTTTTTCTAGCTTCCTCATGAGAAATAATTTTGCCTTCCTCAACAGCTCTTAAAGCATTTTCAATTTTATTGCGCACATAAAATTCATACATAATATCATCCCAGGTAGCTTCTTCAGGTAAATTCTCAATGAGTTTTTTCGCCTCATCCTTTACCATACTCATCAAAACACCTCCTGATTATATACTATATTATTTATATCTTTATATCAATTCCCAACTCATGGGCGTTCCCTTCATTAGATCCTGCTTGATTTTCTTGCCTAACAGAACATTATAATACTTAGGCTCCAAACCATATCCGGGGCGCACAATCCGCAAATTCTCCGGTGTTAAAGCTTCCCCGGCACTCATATCTTTGGCAATATATAAAGACCGGCGGAATTTAAGAGAATGGCTTTCTTTTTCACCGGCACCATAACTAATCCTTCCAACAGCCTGCCAGGCCCGTTCAGTTTCAATCACCAATTGTTTCATTTCCTCCGGTTCCATGGAAAAAGCTGCATCCACCCCCCCATCAGCACGGGATAAAGTAAAATGTTTTTCTATGAAACAGGCTCCCAGTGCTACCGAAGCTGCCGCCGCCCCAATCCCCAGAGTATGATCCGAAAGCCCCACCTGACAATTAAACAGATCCCGCATATGGGGTATCGTTAATAAGTTGCTGTCTTCGGGGCTGGCCGGATAAGAGCTGGTACATTTCAATAGTATGATATCCTCACAGCCAGCTTCTCGGGCTGCGCGCACTGTTTCATCCAGCTCTGCAACCGTTGCCATTCCTGCAGAAATAATCATCGGTTTTCCGGTAGAAGCTACCTTACGTATGAGGGGCAAATCCGTATTTTCAAAAGAAGCTATCTTGTAACAAGGTACATCAAGCGTTTCCAAAAAATCCACCGCTGTCTCATCAAAAGGTGTACTAAATGCTTGCATCCCCAGATCCCGACAACGCTTAAATATAGTCTTATGCCAATCCCACGGAGTATAGGCCTCCTGATAAAGATCATAAAGACTCCTACCGTGCCAGAGGCTGTCCCGGTCCTCAATAAAAAAATCACCCTGGTTCAAGTCCAAAGTCATCGTATCAGCAGTATAGGTTTGTAGTTTTATCGCATGCGCACCCGCTTGAGCAGCAGCTTCAACAATCTCCAGAGCCCGTTCCAGAGATTGATTATGATTACCTGACATTTCAGCAACAATAAATGGAGGATATTTATTTCCTATCACTTTTCCCCCAATATTCATTGCTTTCATATAAAAACCTCCCATGTCACACATTTCATTTACGTTAATCTACGTCATACTGAGTAAACACGTTTTTAGTCTTCTTGTTTTTTACGTATTATCACATCTGCCTTAATGTAATCCGGTTTAAGCGATGCTCTTTCAAATTCCAAACGAAAATTTTCGGTTTCAAGAAATGCAAGGGGATAGCCTTCTGCATCCAACATTCTTATATAATCATATACTTTTTGGAGGCTGTCCAGATTCTTAATATCACTCTGTTCCGGACGCCTGCGGGGGAAAAGCTCCCCTCTCCCTGTTGGGGAATAGGATCAGGGCAATTTTTAATAATCCATTTAATCATGTCTTCAACAATAACAGCAGTACGCGCATATATCTCTTCTGCGGTACCGTATAACGATAGTGGTCTTTTGCAATAAATCGGCCCGGCATCAAGTTCCTTTTCACAACGAAATGCACTAATCTGGGTTTCATGGATGCCCCGGGCTATAAGGTTCTGGAGGGGGCTTCCTCCCTTTCCAAAGGGAAGATCGGTCATATGAAAGACTATACATTCATAATTATCATATATTTCGGCAGGAATAATATGATACCAGTGGGGAAAAATATATATCGAGGTAAAAGCTCCTGCAGATTCTTCAGGGTTAGCTCTTCCTTTCGTGATACATAAGCAAATTTATCACCAGTATCCCGAACAAGTCTTTCTATTACATCCTCAAAACCCGGCCGGCTTGATGCGAGAACATACATCAAAATAGTGCTTCCTTAATCTTGTTTTTTATCTCTGCCCATTCACAATTAAAAAGAGCTAATTCAATAACATCTTCATAAATACCATTACGCAGAATCTGACTCTTCAAACATCCTTCCCGTTTAAAACCTAATTTCTTATGAAATTTAATGCTCCGTTCATTTAATCTAAAAGCTCTACTGCATAGTTTTCTTGTTTGCAATATATTGAAGGCATACTCCATGCTTAAATAGCCCATTAGCAAGCCAGTCCCAGGCGGAATGTTCGTTTCGCCAAGATAAAACCCCCAGTAAGATAGACCATTTTTATTATCAATATCATTAAAACATACAAGCCCTGCTGCTGCTTGATTATATTCAAATACCAGATACACGTTCCGCTTGCTATCCAGGTATTTGAACCATTCTTTGTGCTCCTCAAGCGATATTATATGGTCAGAAAACATATACGAACGTACTCGTTCAGAGTTGCGCCATCTTAAGACAATTTCGAGATCCTCTAATTGCATCGGTCGCAACTTACCGTCAGCTATGTTAATCCTATCCGTCTGAATCACCCCGAAACTTGAACTCACTGCATGTTAACCATTAACGAAATCAAAATTGCAAATAATAAATTAGCAGCTTATAAACTCGTCCAATTATTCCAAACACTTTACACGGCACGTATCCAACTTATTTAACAACATAAGCTAAATTTGGAGCAAATGGGTATGTCTGAATAGAGTAATCTGCACCAACTACCTCTAGCAACGCTTTAGTTGCTCCAGGATAGTATTCTTCATTAAGACTATGAATGACAATAACGCCACCTTTAGGAATTCTTGGCCACAATAGTGAGAGTGCTGTTTTAGTAGGTTCGTATAAATTTACAGTCAGTACAACCAAACTGACTAGTGTATGCTGGTTCTTTTCAAGATACTCCGGTAAGGTTATGCACAAGTCTCCTTTGATTAACGAAGTTTTATTAATATGATTTAAAGGTCTATTCCGATCATATAGATAAATAATATTATTTAATAACTCAAGAGAATCACTATAAAACCCACCTTCAGTAAGGGTTTGAAATTGTTTACCATGAGTTTTATCCTCTTGAGTTATAGACGGATATCCAGTAAAAGTATCAAATCCTATTATCTCTCGGGTATGATTATATGGTTCCAGCGCAGCTGCTAAATTGGCAAAAGTCATGAAGCCAGCTCCATGATAAACACCAAAATAAAAAACACTCCCTTTTATATTCTGAACCAGCTTAAATATTTCATAGTCGGCAAGTAAATAACTTAACTCTTGGCGCCTCATAAAAAGGCTGGGGTTAACTAATTTCTCCGGAAGACTTATAGAACAATTATTGTATATTTCTGCCATTTCGTCCACCCATATTAGCTCCTGTTCTGATGATCTTTCAGTTGCTTTTCGTAATTCCGACATAATTACCACTCCATTCATATAATCGCGCCAACGTCTTTCTATTTTCCTTTTTCGGTAACAGCAAACCGTTGTGCTCATAAAGCACCGGTTAGCAATTATCGTAATTAATCTTAGTTAGATTACCGAATTTATCCTTAACCAAATTGCCCTTATCATCAAGCTCAAATAACTTCTTATTGGTAAACCGGTCACATATTTTTACAAATTCCTCAACAGTGAGTTCCAATGGCTCAAGTATTTGCTCTAGAGGTTTACCCAGGTAAGTCCATGGGAACTTGCCATCGTGTAATTGAATCATCTCCAGAGCATCCTGCCTGCTAATCCTACCTCTTCGAATGTGTAAGCAGGCTATATCAGTTGCTCTGCCAAATCCAAATTTTAAGAATTTAAAGTAATCGTGAATTCCAGTTTGATAATTATCTAAATTCTCATAATTGACAACTGACCCCTCAACTGTATTTTGTAAGGATTGAAATCCATGGGCTTGTGCAATCAAGGCATTACTATAGCCATCCCAGGGGAGATAATATCCCAAAAAAATACCGGTGACTCCAACACCACAAAGTTCCTCATCATTTGGATAGCTATATGGTATTAAATCCTTAGCTTTTATACCCTCAATACCAACCATATCCGTCACCCGCATACCCAGCAATCCCCCGAATTCTTCCAACCATCTACGATCAAGAGTCGGATTATTAGCATCAGTTGCCGGACCCCCATATTCATTTTGGGAATTTTCTCCCCAGACGATTAACGGAACCTTGAACTGTACTGCCGCCCTTACTGGTATAGTAAAAATTCCTGCATGCTCAGGCCATGATATGTCTCCTACTTCCATTAAACCAATCCTATTAAGCTTTCTACGCACAATCGGATTGGGACTAAATTCAACATAGTCAACACCGAGATTTTTAATGTTTTCAATATTTTTTCTTCCTATATCCGAAAGATCACAAGTCGTTGCCGTAACACACAGTGGATTCACTCCCAGTTGCATCATGCGAATCACTTGGAAGGTACTATCTTTTCCCCCACTTACCGGTACTATACAGTCCCAATTACTCCCTGTAGTATTGCGATATTTAGCAAGTATCTGCAGGAGTTGCTGATGTCGATCTTCCCAATTAGTCAAGGGTCTATTTTCAAAATTACGGCAGGCATTGCAAATACCTTCTTCATCAATGAAAAGATCCGGTTTTGTTTCTGGCATAACGCATTTTTTACAGTAGCGGATCAATATGTTCACCTCATTTATCTATTTTAATATTTTCAGCATTAGCAGCATCGGTTCTTTTTTCTAACAAGAACCAAGTTAAATCATCCTGGGGAAAGTTATTATCGCGGTGATAGATAAAACCGTAATCTACTAAACTCAAATCCTTATACTCATTCATCATTTCTCCGGCAAAGTCCCTCTTAAACAATTTATTTTTATGCCCTCTATAAGCAACCTCTACAGGTACAGGGTTATAATATTCTACCAGACAAATATACCGCTGGCTTGATTGGTACAGCAATTCATAAGTTGGCTTAAGCTTATCAGGATTAATATGTATTAAAAGACCCTTTGAAAGAACCAGGTCACGCTGATAATCAATCGAGAATTCAAAAAGTGATTGTTGATAAATACTCAATTCTGCTATTTTCTGAAGCTCCGTGACCGCCTGCTCGTTAATTTCCACAGCTGATAAATGCACTGCCGGGAAAACTTGGCGAATAGCAAGCAGATTAAGTCCCCGATTTGTTCCAAATTCAAGAACCGATTTTATATTGGTAGTTTTCGATAAAATCCGAGCGAAAAGGGCAGTATTGCTGGCTATTATTTGCATGCCCTGATTGCGCTCCGTGTATTCATTACCAAACTCTCCGGCCCAAAATTCCTCCTGTTCCGTTCGACCACTATTCATTTTTCCACCTCATTTACTTTATCTTTTGTTCAACCTTAGCATTAATTTTAAGCCAATCAGGATGCTTATTTAATAACTCTAATACATCTTCCATCGTAAACAAAGGATTTACCGGATATAAATTTTGCAGTATTTTTTCGATTAACTGAAAATCTTCTTCCTGGTCTACGGTCCAGCGGTGCCCGCTCTGGTTTTCATGATATGCAATGTTAGCTAGACGTTTGCTGGCAGCTTTACGTATATAAGGAGTAACATGTTCCCGTTCGCTTATTTCCAGCGCATTGATATGAGCCTCTTCAAGCATGGAGAGGGTAAAGACCTCGGTATCCATCCCTCTAGGATATGTTCGCTGGGATACATTGGACACATAATCGCAACTATCCACATGGCGTAAATAAAAAGCTATAACCTGATCAACAACTTGCGGATCAATCAAGGGACAATCCGCGGTAATTCGTACTACCACCTCCGCATTATATTCTCGGGCCGCATAAAAGTAACGGGATAGTACGTCTGCCTCTGACCCTCGATAATAGCTTACACCCAGCTGCTTACACAATTCAACAACAGGG
>JAQUBU010000104.1 GCA_028686565.1 Syntrophomonadaceae bacterium | reverse complement strand
TTTTTCCTTTTGGTGTTTACTTCTCATCTCAAACTCTCCTTAAATATTTGAAAAGAGTAGATGAATACTATCTACTCTTTAACAGTTTATCTAATATTATGCTTCTTTTCTCTTTAATATTGAAATTCCTAAAACTGATATTGTAATAATTAGAGTTGTTATTCCAATATATTCAATTGTTCCTGTTTTTGGAGTTTCATCTTTAACACTAACTGATGTATCACCTTTAACACTTATATTTTTAGAAATATATGTTCCACCATCATAATCTGCTACCTTAACAATATAATCTCCTATTGCAAATGTTTTACTTAATTCACAAGAAAATTTATTATCATTGCTTGAACAAGTTTCCATATGATATATATCATTACCCGAATAAACCATAATTGCTACTGCAAGCACCCCATTTTCAGTTGTTCCAGAAACAGTTAATTTGTTATTGTTATTCGTTACATTTATAGTAGGTATACTTTTTGCACTTACACTTAAAGGAAAAAGTATTGTTAATGCTAATCCTATAATAAGGACACTTAATAATATTCTCTTCATCTATACATTTCCTCCTTGCCTACTTTTCCATTCAACACCAGATCCAGAGCCAAATGTTGCACCACTAAATGTTGTTGAATTACTACTTGTAGCACCTTTTTTTACTGCTGTAACTGAAACTTTTGCTGGTTCTGATTCTTTATTACCAGCCCATAATATATAATCAGATCCTACTATATTTCCAGTACTATTATGAACATCTCCAACACCTTTTGCTATTTTTGTTTCCGTATTGCCATCTTTATATGTAATATTTACAATTAGATCATAATCTTGATATGTTGTTGTATCTTCATGATAGAAAACTGCTGCAATTCTATTTTTATCTTTATCAACATTAAGATTCCCTGAAACCGGTGCAAATGCTCCGTGATATAATGTATCATTTCCTGCATTTACATCACTTATAAATATACCTATTCGGTTTACTGTAATATAACCAATTGTACCATCCTCTAATTCAATTTTTAAAGGTATTTCATTATAATAATTAGATAGAATTGTTACTTTTCCAGTTTCATTGTTAATTTCAACTGCAGAACTTGGTATCAAACTACCAGTTACAAGACTTATCTTTTTTATTTTACTTGATACTATTGATGAAAAGTTTATTGTATTTTCACCATAATATGCTGATACTTTACCTGGATTAGATTGAGTAGAACTACTTAAATCAGTTCCATTCCATGCAGTAAAATCATAGTTATCAGGCATTACTGCAGTTGATACTTCTACCCCTCTAAATGCTTCTTTAACAAAACTCATATTCGTAATATAAAATCCAAAATAATCTTCTTTTGATTTTCCTTCTGCAATATCTTTGTCTAGAATATCTCCACTGTGTGACTCTATTCTAATATTTGAATAATTATCACTTACTTTAGTATAGTTTAATTCAAATATTGTTCTTCCTTGATTGTCTAGCATTTCGTATGAATATTCATTTGGAGCATAATTGTAAGTTTTGCCTCCATCTATTGCTATTTTAGTAATATAAAATTCATTTATTGTATCCATATTAAAATTATTAGATACAACAACTTGATCACCTATTGAAACATTTGTAAATGATTCTCCATTAATTTTGAAATCAAATTTCGTTGTTTCAACAGTTGGAGCTTCACCTGCTGGTGGAGTATTTGGCTCTTGTGTTTGTCCGCTAACAAATGATGGCGTATATGATAATGTATTACTATCAGCATGTCCTATTTTAAAACTATATGTATTATTATCCAGCATTATATTAAAATCCTTACTATTATCATGTAGTTGTGCTGTATAATTAGCATCTGGCATTAAAGTAATTACTATTTCATCCTCTTCTGCAATAGTAAACGATGTTGTACTAACTTGGGTTCCATTTTTGGTTATCTTTACATCTCCATTTGTATATTCAAAGATTGAACCATTAATTGTTGGATTTCCTCCTATCGTTACACTGTTACCATCTTCAAATGTTGCAGCTATGACTAATGTAGGTGCAAATACTTGAAATAACATTCCTACAACCAGCAAAAACGATAATATTTTTTTCTTTTTTATTTTCATTTCTAAAATCATTCCTTCCATTATTAATTTTTTATTATACAATAAAGTCGAATCTTATTAATTTGTATGAATACTTTGCACTATGTATATAAGGTGCATAAAATAATCCCTTTCTTATAATATACTTTATCCATATCCCTCCTTATATTCTTTTGTTTTATATAAAATATAATAACATATATAATTTTATTATTCATGGTTTTTCCCAATTTGTCATTGACACTTTAGCAATTATGTTTTATAATAAATGTGATATGTAAATTTATCATTTAATAAGGAGTATTTTATGATTTTCAGTAAAAAATTAAACAATTATATAAAATTAATAAATTGTTCATCAAAAGACCTTTCTTCTACATCTTCTATATCTCCTGCTGTTATTAGTCGTTATCGTAATGGCGAAAGAACTCCTAAAGTTAATAGTGTTCAATTGGAACAATTATCTAATGGAATATATAAAATAGCAGTTGAAAAAGGAATTGATTTATCAAAAGAAGTTATATTAAAAGAACTTTCTAATACATTAAGTGATATTGTTATTGATTTTGAGCAATTGCGAAAAAATCTTAATGATATTATATCTGTTCTTAATATTAATATTTCAGAATTATCTCGAGGAATATGTTTTGATTCTTCAATGATTTCAAAAATTCGTAGTGGAAAAAGAAATCCAGCTAATATTGGAATATTTGTTGATTCTATATGTAATTTTATTGTTAGAAAATATAAATCTGACACAGATAAGAAAGCTATCTGTTCTTTAATAGAATGTAATTATGAAGATATATTGATTTCATCTAATTATTTAGATAAATTAAAAAAGTGGTTTTCTTTAAATGCTACCTCTAGCCATAATTATATTAATGACTTTTTTAAAAATTTAAATGAATTTGATTTAGAGCAATATATAAAAGCAATTAAATTTGATGAAATGAAAGTTCCTTCTCTTCCTTTTTATAAATCAAGTTCAAAAACATATTATGGCATAGAAGAAATGAAACAAGGCGAATTAGACTTTTTTAAAGCTACTGTTTTATCAAAATCTAATGATTCTATTTTTATGTGTAGTGATATGCCAATGGAAGATATGGCAAAAGATGTTGATTTTGGTAAAAAGTGGATGTTTGCAATAGCAATGACATTAAAAAAAGGACTTCACTTAAATATAATTCATAATATTAACAGACCTTTTAATGAAATGATGTTGGGATTAGAAAGTTGGATCCCTATTTATATGACAGGACAAGTTTCTCCTTATTATTTAAGTGGATTTCAAGATAATACCTATTGTCATTTTAATTATGTATCAGGCTCAATTGCTCTTGCAGGAGAATGTATTAATGGTTATCACAATAAAGGCAAATATCATTTAACAAGTAATAAATCTGATATTGCATATTATAAAGAAAAAGTAAAGTGCTTACTTAATAAAGCAAAACCTCTTATGGACATTTATAGAATAGACTCAAAAAATTCTTTTAATGCTTTTATTATGTCAGATTCTAACATAAAAGGTAATCATAGAAGAATTTTCTCATCTCTCCCTATTCATACTATTTCTGATGATTTATTACTGAAAATTTTAAAAAGGAATAATCTTTCTGATAAAAATATTGAAAGTATTATAGACTCAGTTAATAACGAAAGACAAGTAATAAAAAGTATTCTTAAAGAAAACTTTATTGAAGATGAAATATCAGAATTCTCCAAAGAAGAATTTGAGAAACATACTCCCTCTCTTTCTCTTTCAGATACTTTTTATGAAAATAAGATTTCTTATAATTATGATGAGTATTTAGAACATTTAAAATATACAAAAAAATATAACAATAGCAATAAAAATTATAAATTATCAATAGATAACACTAATGCCTTTAGAAATATAGATATTGATATGAATATAAGAAAATGGGTAAAAATTTCTAAAAATGTTCATCCTACTATTCATTTTGTAATTCATAATCCTAAACTTCGTAATGCGATTGAAAACTTTGTTGTTCCTGTAATAGAATAAATATACTACAATATATATTGTAAAAGAGTAGATGAATATTATCTACTCTTTTGCAATATCATTTCATTTTTCGCCACTATTTTATTGTAAACATTATAACAAATTCTTACTTCTATCTACATTTGATTAACTATCATTATCTATAAACTCTTTTATAGCACCATTTATCAGTCTTGTAACTGATATCGATGTTTCATCACTCATCTTTGTTATTCCATTTATGTTATTTTTTCTTATCATAATACTTCTATATGTTACAAATTCGTTTTTTGGTTTTCCATAAAATGTAGGAGAATTTTTATCTATATAATCTTCAATTGCAACATTTATCAATTCACTAATTGTTGCATCATATTTATTATCCATCAACTTTTTCAATTTGTTATAAAGTTCTACTTCAATATTTATAGATTTCTTTATAGTCTTATTATCTTTTTTATATAACCTACTTGCATTACTCATTTATACCACCTCCAACTCTATGTATATACTGTAAATATTATACTTTTTTGTGTTTTAAAATAATACTATTTGCTTTTCTTTATGAGTACGGCACAAATAGGTTAGACTTTTTAATTATTTATATGTATAATAAATATGGAGGTGATGATATGTGTATAAGTGAATCATTAAAAAAGTATCTAAAAGATTCTGTAACAATAACTGGCAATAGTTTTTATATTACTAATTTAAGCAATGTTTTATTTTTCACATCAAATGTTAATGAAGAAGATCTAATTAGTCCAGTAAGCAAAGAACTACTAGAACATTTATTAGATTTTTCAAATAACATTATGGATATTGATGTTTCTTATTATTTTGCAAATGAGAAAAATAGAGTAATTCCTATCTTTGAAGATAACAGTTTAGATATAGATTGGAACTCTCAAATTATTTATCCTATTTACATAGATGATAGGCTTTTTGGCAGTTTAATTATGACAAGCTATCATAAAACATTTACAAATAAACATTTAACTATGATAGAAACAACAGTACAATTTACAGAAAAATTCATAATAAAATATATGAATGAAACAAAGAAAGGAGTGAATGATATTGCAAAGTAAAAATATTTTTACTAAAACTAATATTGATATGGTATCTTCAATTATTGATGATTATGCAAGTTTCATAGAAAATATAAAAGATTATAGTCAATTAATACATAAAGATTTAGAATTACTAGATTATTTTGAAAATAACTTAATTGGAAAAAATTCAAATTTATTTAAAGAATTTGTAAAAACTAATATGCTAATTACTTGTTATGAAAATACTTTGGCATATTTTTTGGGCATAAAACTTATTGATGAAAGTAGAAATATAGAATTAAAAAATAAGGAAGTATAGTTTTGGTCTATACTCCCTATTTTTCTATTTCAGAGTTTAAAAATATATTTTAATTACCGAGTTCTAGGTAATGTTTCTAATACTTGAATTTCTTTAAAATATGTTATTGTTGTCCACTTGTCTTTTGCCTCTATATAAGCCTCATAATAAGTTCCAAACACTTTTGTATTATTAATAAATATATATCCATTTCCTAGTCCATCTAATATATCACAATATAGTATTGGGCTTTCTATTTCTTGAAAACCAATCTTTACTGTTTCAAATCTAAATTCATAATCTGTTACATACTCATCTTCATCAAGTTTTAGTTCTTTGAAGTCTAATTCATATATCTTTTGTGTATTTAATTTATCTTTGAATAAAATATATTCTTCTGTTTTATTAGTCTTGTAATACACAGCATATTCTAAATTCTCGTTCCAAGTTCCTGTGTATATTCTATTTATACGAACTGCATCTGTTGACAAATTATCTGACCAAGTAAAATTGTCTAGTGGTACATTAGAATTATTCTTTATATTTTTAAAGTTATAAAAAATATCATCTTTACTTTGTGTTTCAATAAAACCATTCTTTTGAATTTCTATATCTAATATAACATTGTCATTTGTGATGTCTGCATTTACTATTTCTTGATTATTTATAATTTCAGCATTATATGTATTTGTATTAAGAATATAGTAAATAGGGCTATTTTTTTCTTTTATTTTGTATTTTCCTTTCAAGACCTCTTTTGTAATTGCTTTTCCAGTAGAATCCGTTGTTATAGTATGTACTAAATTATTATCTTCATCATATACTTCAAATGTTGCATTTTCTAGTAAACTACCCTTTTTAAGTTTTGAATATTGATTATCTTCAAAACTAGTTTTAGTAACTTGGATATACCCTTTTATTTTTTCATTTTCAAATGTTTTCTCTGTTATTTGATTTTCTTGTAAAATTACTTTTTGTATTTCTTCATTCAAAACATAATTGGATAATGTTTTTGATTCCTGCAATGTATATTCCTTATCTATTCTTATTTTCTTACTTACTGCCTCTCCATTTTCATCTGTTATTAAAGTATCTACTTGTTTACCATCTTCATCTATTACTTTAAACTCTACTCCTTGTAATTTTACTTCATTATTATCCTTATCAACTTTTATAATCTTTATTTGACCTTTTTTCAATTCGTTTTCAAAGGTTACATCTGTTATTTGATTTTCTTGTAAAATTACTGTTTGTTCATTCTCATTTAGTACATAATTTGATAAGGTCTTTGATTCCTGCAATGTATATTCCTTATCTATTCTTAATTTCTTGCTTACTGCTTCTCCATTTTCATCTGTTATTAAGGTCTCTACTTGTTTACCATCTTCATCTATTACTTTAAATTCTACTCCTTTTAGTTTTACTTCGTTATCATCTAAATCTACCTTAATAACTTTTATCTGTCCTTTTTTAAGTTCATTTTCAAATGTTACATTTTCAATTTGTTCTTCTTTTAATTCTACTGTTTTAATTTCATTATTTAGGACATAATTTGACAAGGTTTGACACTCTTGTATCTTTAGCTTTGAATAATCTCTTATAGCATATCTGCTTGTTAATGCCTCTCCATTGGTATCAGTCATAATCGTTTCTAAAACTCTATTATTTTCATCTAGTACATTGAATTTTACACCTTGTAATTTTATCTCGTTATTGTCTTTATCTATTTTTACAACTTTTATTTGTCCTTTCTTTAATTCGTTTTCTATTGTTGTATTTTTCGTAGTATTCCATTCTACTATAACATTAGTATCACTTGCCAAGTTATACCATTTATTTGTCGATTTTTCAATTAAAGAATAATCCCCTATTCGCACCTTATTTATTGTTATTTCTCCATTTGCATTTGTAGTATATATTCCAACTACTCAGATCGGAAGAGC
>JAQUBU010000103.1 GCA_028686565.1 Syntrophomonadaceae bacterium | reverse complement strand
GGTTGGCGCTGCGCTCGCAATGACAGGTTGGCGCTGCGCTCGCAATGACAGGTTGGCGCTGCGCTCGCAATGACAGGTTGGCGCTGCGCTCGCAATGACAGGTTGGCGCTGCGCTCGCAATGACAAGCACACTAGTTTCATAGCTATGACATATAAGATAGCTCGCGATGTCCGTCAATATGGAATTTTAAACAGTTTATTTTATTGCATTTTCGGGCTTTTCAGCCTGTTCTTTTGGTCAGAAAGTTGAGTAAATAATATAAATTAAATGCCTTAAGAATCAAGTTTCTTCCATATATAAGTCCAGTACCTGGGTGAGGCCGTGCCATGATGTGTCAACAATTTTAAATTCAATTTTACTAATTTTAATTCTTGTTCCAATCAAATCGTAATTGGTATTTTTATAACTCATATGAGAAGGATCAATAATTAAGATTTCATCAAAATCGATCCAGGAACCATTCACATAGAGGGTAGCATTATTGGTGCCTTCCTGGTATATGCTGGTGTTGCGATAGAAAACATATTTCGCCGGCTGGTTAGCCAGGTTGCTGCTGCTCAAACTTCCTGTTCTTATTTCTGTAACACCTAAACTACTGTTATATTCTATCCGCTCAATGTCATAGACTTTGTTACCGAAGCGCACCTTAAAACTGGAGTCAAGATCATATTGTTTGCCTTTAATTCTAAGAAGGTTGCGACCTACTACCATGACCTCATTCAAATCATAGAGGCTGCTGCTCCAAAGAATTCTTACATCGTCAAAATCGTAATATTCATCATTTATCACTACCCATTCATGAGTGCTGCCTTCTCCGCAATAGAATATAAATTTGGAATTAGTAACTGCTACATTATTAATCTTATACTGTGTACCATCAATTATCATAATAACATCTACTGGCGAATAATTGGTGCTATTAGCGGTAAAGTTGCCTTTGGCATCCATTATTACCTGGGACATCTTATAGCGCTTGCCACCTAAAATAAAGTCGATAGTGCTTATCTGAGCTGTGTTAAGAGTGGTGGTCCCGGTGAAGATAGCCATTATATCAGACATGGACATGCCATTAAATATTACCGGATCAGTTTTACTGAGTTGAGCAATGGTATCGTTGTCCCCAAGGGTTATTTTTTTGATATCATAAAAATCCTGGTTTAGTTCGACTGTAATCTTATCCTGATTTAGTTTGTAAGTCTTGCCCGCAATTTTTACATTATATTCATCACTGATTTCCATATCGGAAAGATAGTGTTCACTATTGGCGGAGTTTATATAGAGTTTCACAAAATCAGAACCAAAGGTATAAGTTCCGGAATTTATCTTGTTAAATTTGCGGCAACTGGCAGTAACCAGCATCTTGTTGCCGCTAATCATATAGTTTTTTACGCCATAGCGGTTGTTATTGACGATGATATCCGGGTTGTTTGACTCGGAATTCAGATTAATAGTGTGCAGCCCATTTAAGCTGAAGCTAGTACTACCCGCGTTAATTGAACTGGCACGAATATCGTGAAAATCAATACTGAAATAAATGGGAGTTGAGTTGATAGGGTATGATTGCGCACCGATAGTAATTGTGTTTATATTGCCTCCTGTGGAAGTAGTATTTGGTGCAGGCAGACTGCCAGACGTTCCATTCAAGTTGTTGATGAATTTGACAATAACAGTACAGACCTGGGCTCGGGTCATACTGGCAAAAGGATCGAAATTGCCGTCGGGGAAACCTGATATAAGGCCTAGATCGGAAGCTGTCTTGATAAATTCTTTATACATGCTTTTTTCAATTGTTGCTTTATCCGCAAAGGATACCGGATTGGAATCGGGGCTCTTACCCAGAGCCCTAACCAGGAAAGCTGCTGCCTGACTGCGCTTGATAGCCTCATCCGGGCCAAAACCGCTTGAGTCTTCAGAAGGCACCAATATGCCTAGTTTAACAGCTTCATTAATTTGGGCTTTGGCCCAGTGTTTGCTGGTGTCACTGTAATTATTCGTTGTCTTGTCTGTGGCGCTGGTTCCCATAGAAGCGATCAAAACCGTTATAAATTCTGCTTTGCTCATATTGTTATCAGGTTTAAATTTTCCGTCAAGGTAACCTTTGACATAAGCTGATGCCGCTAACTGGCTTATGTAGTTCTCTGCCCAGTGCCCTTTAATATCAGGAAAATTCTGAGTGGCGGCCATTGCTTGGACCGGCAATAGAAAAGTCAGGACAAAAGCAATAAGTAACATGCAAACTAGTGGTTTTTTCTTCATAAAACTAACCTCCTGTAAGTTCTGCCCGTAACATTTTGGATATACCAAATAATGGGCAAAGTAGCAAATCTTCTTATAAATATAATTAGCTATATATTAAAATTATCCTGCTTCACTTTAAACTTTTGCATATAGATTGCCTTTTAAAAACAATTTAAGGTAATGTGGCTGGGGTTGATGCTATGGACCGTTTAAGAAAGATTTCGGGCAATATATGCTTTGCTATTCGGCTTCAGCGCTAAAACGTGTCTGTGTTATAATAAACGATATTAAGTATGTAAGAGCACATCTTCAAGGAGAGGAGCGTTTTTCATGGAATACTTTAATTATAGCCGGTCCCTCAAGTATTTTTTGGAATTGTATCGCCAACCGGTGGCAGTTCGTTTTTTACCGCAGGGGGAAAATGAACCAGAGGGTTTTAAATCAGAATTGAAATTAACTTTTTGCCAGTTCGTAATGTTAGCCCAAAGCGGTGATATGCTGATAGCTACCGCTGACAATGTTGCTTGTGCCAATGGTGCGGCTGCTCTCGGTTTGAGACCTTTACCGGAGAAAATTCGCAAAGGGGAGATGCATACTCAGCTTAATGTGTATGGATCTTTGGATGCGGCTGCCCAAGTATCTGCGTTGACACCGCGGCTGCCTCAAGGCAGTTATAGCAAAATATTGCTTAGTCCCCTGGATTCATCACCTTTTGAACCGGATATAGTAATCCTGCAGGGTCCGCCTGCCCAATTAATGTGGATTGTCATAGCTGATAATTATGATAATGGTGAAAGATACAGCTTTTCTACCGCAGTATCTCAAGGGGTTTGCGTGGATGTCAGTATAGTACCTTTCTTAACCGGGAAACTGAATCTGAGTATCGGATGTTATGGCTCGCGCGGTGCTACCGACCAAAAGGCGGACGAAATTTTGCTGGGTGTGCCTTTTGCACGTTTGGCAAGAATAATTGACCTCCTTCCCGAACTTAAAGGAAGCATTATGAAAAGAACCAACGAACAAGGTTCCTATAAAAGGTTACAGGAAAAGCTTAATTCTTAGCTTGTTTAAATCCAAAATTATTTCGTGAGGAAAGAGCATGATTGTTATACAGGCCCAGAATCTTGGAGTTTCTTTCGGAGAAAGAGAAATTCTTAAAAATGTAAATCTGGCAATTAATGAGAAAGAAAGAATAGGACTTTTAGGTGTAAATGGCTCAGGTAAGACTACTTTATTAAAGTGTTTAACTGGTAAGCTGATTCCGGATCAAGGCCAAATAAGTCTTGATAATTCGTGCTCCCTGGCATGTCTGGAACAATTGCCGGATTTGGCTGACAATTTGACTGCCTGGGATATAGTAATGGGAAGTTTTGCTGATCTGCTGGAAATGAGGAGAACGCTTCGGGGATTGGAAATTGAAATCAGTCAGGCAGGCTTGGGCATTAACAAGCTTATGGAACAATATGCCGGTTTGCAGGAGAAATATGATAGAGCAGAAGGCTATTCCTGTGAAAATACCGCCCGGCGTATTTTAAAAGGATTGGGTTTTGGTGATGAACAGTTTACTCAGCCTTGGAATAGTTTCAGCGGAGGGCAAAAGACCAGGATAAACCTGGGAAGACTGCTGGCCAAAGCCCCGGACCTGTTGTTGCTGGATGAACCGACCAACCATCTTGATATCGCTGCTTTAGAGTGGTTGGAAAACTATCTGGGCAATTATAAGGGGACAATTCTGGTAGTTTCACATGACCGAATGTTTTTAGATAAACTTGCCAGCAGGGTTGTGGAACTGCGTGATGGATTACTATATTCTTATCCTGGCAATTACTCAAACTACCTGAAACAAAAGGCTCAAAATGATTTGGCCTGGCAGCGTGCATACGAAAAGCAGCAGGAGCATATTCAAAACACTGAGGCTTATATCAGCCGTTATAAGGCTGGTATTAAATCCAAACAGGCCAAAGGCCGGCAATCCCAGCTGGAAAGATTGGAGCGAATAAAGCAGCCGCTTAAAGAAAAGAATATTGCTAATTGGAGTTTTGCCATGGAGCAGGAGACCGGGCAGGATGTACTGCAGGTCCGGGATTTGTCCAAGTCTTACGGGAACCGGCTTTTATTGAATAAAATTTCTTTGCATATAAAAAAAGGAGATAAAATTGCGCTGGTAGGTCCTAATGGATCGGGAAAGACTACTCTTTTAAAGATTATAACTGGGTTGATACCAGCAGATGAAGGTGAAGTAAAGCCGGGCAGCAGAGTTGAAACAGGCTATTTTTCACAGGAATATGAGGATCTCAACCCCAATAACACATTATTGGAAGAATTGATAAACAATTATGATATAAAAGTGGAAGAGGCACGCAGTATACTGGGCAGAATGTTGTTTAGAGGTGACGATGTATTCAAACAAGTAGGAATCCTTAGCGGAGGAGAAAAAGGCAGGCTGTCTTTATTAAAACTGATATTAACCAGAGCCAATTTTTTAATTCTCGATGAACCAAGCAATCATCTTGACATTGAAAGCCGTCAGGCGGTTGAAGATATGCTGTCTGCTTACCCGGGCACCATACTGCTGGTTTCTCACGATCGTTACCTGATTAATCAGCTTGTTAATGGAATTTTATCCGTGGAAAATCAGAAGCTTCAGTATTATTGGGGAAATTACGACTACTTTTATACAAGATTAATGGAGAATCAGAGTAATAATGATGAAGAGAATAATATTGATACTGAATTGAAGCTCCAAAAAATAAAACGCTTTGCCCAGAAGGAAAAGCAAAAGCTGGAAAAAAGACGGGATAAACAGTTAACGATTATTGAGAACCAAATCTCTGAACTGGAAAATCGGAAAAAGGAACTTGAAGATATCTTATCAATGCCAGCCAGCTATGATGATCAAATACAACTTAAAAATTATAACCTGGAATATGACAAAATAGAGAACTGCCTGGAGGTTGCCATGGAAGAATGGGAAACCCTGTGTAACCAAATAGAGGAATCAAATTAAGGAGTCTTGCATTTGCTGCAGCAAAATATTAAGGAAAAGGCTATTTTGGTAGGTGTCAAATTAAAAAGAAATAATGATTATGACTTTAATTCGTCCATGCAAGAATTGCAGGGACTGGCAGAAGCTGCGGGGGCTGAGGTTGTTGCCGTGATTGTGCAGGCCAAGGATAAAATCAATGGCGCCACTTATATTGGCAAAGGGAAAATTGAGGAACTGCTGCATCTTAGCACAGAAATGCAAGCTGACCTGATAGTTTTCGATAGTGAACTTTCACCAGTGCAGCTGCGTAATCTTGAAGAACAACTGGAAGTGAAGATTGTTGACCGCACTTGGCTGATTCTGGATATTTTCAGCCAAAGAGCCAGGTCGCGTGAAGGTTTGTTGCAAGTAGAACTGGCGAGTTTGGAATATCGTCTGCCGCGATTGGCCGGTTTGGGTAAGGAAATGAGCCGGTTAGGGGCAGGAATTGGAACCCGGGGTGCAGGTGAACAAAAAATCGAATTGGACCGGAGACATATCAGGCGGCGTATCCGTGATATTAAAGGACAAATGGAAAAAATGGAGAAGACCCGTCAGTTACATAAGAAACAACGTTATCGTATTGGCTTAAAAGTGGTTTCACTGGTGGGTTATACCAATGCCGGAAAATCTTCATTATTTAATGCTCTTTGCAAGCTGGCTCATAAGAGCGGAAGCATTCAGGTCGAGGCTGACCAAAGACTTTTTCAGACCCTGGATACTACTACAAGAAAAATTCATTTAAACCCGGAGCAAGAGGTTTTGATTACTGATACGGTTGGTTTTATCCAAAACCTGCCTCATCATTTAGTAGCAGCTTTTCGCTCTACACTCGAAGAGGCCGTGGAAACTGACCTGGTACTGCATGTGGTAGATATCTCTGATCCTGCTTATATGGACAAAATGATGGTTGTAGAGAAAGTCCTGCAAGAACTTGGTGCAGAAATGGAACGGATTATTACCGTATTCAACAAAGCTGACCTGCTTGCTGCTACTGAGGTCAAGGAAGGTCCCCGTTATGTTTCAGCACGAACTGGCATGGGCATTGAAAGCATGCTGAATGAAATTGATACAAAACTTAACAAGGATTAATGAGTTTTTAGGCAAAACAATCAATTAACTTAAGCCCGTTCCTAAAACTCAAACTTTTCCTGCGGGCACTGCCATGAAATTAGTGTGCTTGTCATTGCTATGAAATTAACGTTCCTGTCATTGCGAGCGCAGCGCCTTCCTGTCATTGCGAGCGCAGCGCGGCAATCTTCCACGGTAATTGATTACGTAAATTAAAAACGGTCTGCGCTTTTCGTTTAGTGGCGGGTTATTACCCGTGAGAATAGTAAGCAAACAGGAAGCAATAGGGAAAAATCGAGTAAGATTCCAAACAATCATGCCGTGTAACCCTAATTCTTTACTATACCCCCCTGCTAATCTGCCTGCGAATTCTTATAACAGGCCAGGATTTCCCCGAAGTACATGACGTGGTAGTCTTCATGGGCATAAAACTTTTCTCGTATATCCATATCGAGTGTTTCAGGGTCCATGGTTTGCTGGAAGATTACCCGGCACTCATAAATTAGTCCGCATTCACCGATAACCGGACTGCTTATACATTTACCCGGTTGGGCGGTTAAATTAAGGGTGCCGAATTTATCAATATCTCGTCCTGAACTGGAACCGGCAATCGCCAGAGACTTTTTCATTTCACTGTTTAGGGGAATACTAACCGTAAATTCCTGAGCTTTCTGGAGGAGACTGTAAGTATAACGGGAAGGCCGTACTAATACGATTATAACCGGTTTCTGCCACATGAAACCAATAGATCCCCATCCGATAGTCATAGTATTAATCTCTTCACCTGTGCTGACCGACAAAAAAATACCCTTAGGCAGTTGTTTAAGCATTTCTCCTGCAAACTGTGAATATCCCGGTTTATTATCCATTAATTCTCACCTCTTCATAAAATATAGTGATGTGTTTTGTGGTTTGGCTATACCTTAGATTATATTCCATTGCCGGCAAATTTATTTAAATTAACCACGTGATATGAAAGAATTATTGCGTAAGCGCATATTAGTAAAAGGGTGAGGCGTTAGGAAGGGGTAAATCTCTCAATCCTTACCTGCAAAATAATATTTATAGACAAGTAAAAGTAACGGAGTTAGAATTGATTTGCATTATTTTACGAAATTATTTGGAAAGA
>JAQUBU010000102.1 GCA_028686565.1 Syntrophomonadaceae bacterium | reverse complement strand
TAACACGCTTTCCCCGGAATCTGCAATGAGGGAGCTAAAAACAGTACTCAGTATAGCAGTTTCCGGACCAGGAGCTGCTTATGCAGCTCTAAAAGCTGGAGCAGGGCGGGTTTATCTGCATCTTGAGGGAATAGCCGGACAGAAACGGCCTGATATCAATGAGATAGGGCAAATAATAGAAGAGGGCCGATTAAAAGGTTGTGAAATTGTTCTAGCTTTACCGCGCATTCAAAAACCTGCCGATATTTCTTACCAGGATTATCTGGACATGCAGCCTGAAAGCGTATTAGCAGGTAATATTGGCAGCTTGCATAATTGTTTGCAGCAAGGTCTTAAAGTCCGGTCAGATTACAGTCTGAACATTTTTAATCGGGCTGCCCTGCGCTCTTTGCTGAATCAAGGAGTGGAAGGCATTTGCTTATCTCCCGAGCTGAATTTTAGGCAGTTGCAAAGCTTTAATAATCTTGATAAAGTTGAACTGCTGGTTCATGGCGAGATAATTCTTATGACCTCGGAATTCTGTATATTAAAAGGGATACTTGGCTCGAATGAAGGTAAGTGCCCAGCTTATTGCCGACAAGACAGCTATTATCTGCAAGACGATAAGGGCTATAAGTTTCCCCTGGCTGCGGATAATTCGTGCCGGTTGTATTTGTTTAATTCGCGTACGTTATGTATGGTTGAGGAATTGGATCGTATCTTGTCTTTACAGCCGGAGAGTATTAGAATTGAGGCATTACGCGCTGGCGAAGATGAGATTCACCAACTGCTGAATATTTACCGGGAAGCCATGGAATATATTGAAATGGGACGTATAGCTGAGCTCAAAATCTGCAAGCAGAAGCTTGCCGGGGTTAGTTTTTCACCATTTACCAGAGGTCATTATAATCGCGGGGTATTATGAAATGAATGAAAAAACATTAAATAAATTGGAATATGACAAAATAAAAGCTCAACTAGCCGAGTTGACCTATTTTGAAGGCGGCAGAAGTCTGGTTGAGGAGATGAAGCCTTCAACAGATTTTATCAGGGTTATCGCCAGTCTGGATGAAACTGCCGAAGCCATGGAAGCTTTGCGGTTTAACGAACCCGGTTTTTTAAGCGGGCTCAAACTGGTTAATAATTACTTGTCAAAGGTTAAGGTTGGAGGACTGCTTTTGCCATCCGAACTCCTGGACATTTATCGAATATTGAATTCTTCGCGCCGGGCTAAGAAATTGTTTGGAGAAAGCAAATATCCCAGGTTAAGAGTAATATGTTCAGATATAAAAGAAGACCTTGGCCTGGAAAGAAAGATACATGATGCGGTTGGTGAAGATGGGGAATTAAGGGATGATGCTTCAGCACAGCTGAAAACGCTGAGAAATCAGATTAATACTATGCGTATACGTATCCGAAATTATCTGCAGGATTTCATTCGTTCTCCGGAAAACCAGAAAAAACTACAGGATGCACTGGTAACGGAGAGGGATGGGCGTTATGTAGTACCAGTTAAGCAGGAGTTTCGCCATGAAGTTAAAGGAATAATTCATGATGAATCGGCCAGTGGCGCCACTGTTTTTATTGAACCGCTGCCGGTGGTGGAGAATAACAATCGGATTCGTTCCTTGCAGGCGGAAGAAAAGAGAGAAGTGGAAAGAATACTCAGGGACTTGAGCCAGGCGGTAGCGGTTTTTACCGCTGAGATTGCCGTTAATCAGAATATTTTAAGTGATTTGGATTTAATATATGCCCGAGCCCGTATGGCTTATAAGACTAATTCCTATCGCCCGGAAATAAATAATGCCGGTATTGTGGATATTAGCCGTGCCCTGCATCCGCTCCTGGGTGAAAGTGGAGTCCCGGTTGATGTGCAGTTGGGAAAAAATTTTGATATATTGGTTATTACTGGTCCTAATACCGGAGGAAAGACCGTAACTCTAAAGACCATTGGCTTATTGACTTTGATGGGTATGAGCGGGCTTTTTATTCCTGCGCGCGAAAACAGCCGTATTTCTATATTTAAGGATATTTATGTAGATATTGGTGATGAGCAGAGCATAGAACAGTCCTTAAGTACTTTTTCATCCCATATGAAAAATATTGTCGAAATACTGCATAAAGCTGATCAGGATTCCCTGGTATTGATGGATGAAGTGGGGGCAGGCACTGACCCTGTTGAGGGAGCAATTCTAGCCCGCGTAATTCTGGAAGAATTGCAGAGAAAAAAATCCAGGGTAGTTATTACTACGCACCAGAGCGAACTGAAAAATTTTGCCTACCAGAATGAAAGGGTGGAAAACGCTTGTGTGGAATTTGATCCGGTCAGTCTGCTGCCAACCTACAAACTCACAATAGGAATGCCGGGTCAGAGCAATGCCTTTGCGATAGCAGCGCGCTTGGGAATGCAGTCTGAACTGGTACAGCGTGCGCGAAAACTTGTACCGCAGCGGGAGATGGAATTCGGCAATATGATCCGCCAGCTCAAGGAAAGCCGCAGCCAGTTTGAAACGTCCAATCGCGAAGTAGATAAGCTCAAGGAAGAACTCCGGCAAGAAAAGATGTTGCTGGAAGAGGATAAGAAAAATTTGCTTAGGGAGCGCAGGGAAGTAATGGAAAAAGCTCGTTCGGAAGCAGAACAGCATCTGCGTGAACTCAAAAATGAGGCAAACTCGGCAATTCAGGAATTAAAACAAATGCTGAAAGAAAAAGAACAGCCGCCAAAATGGCATGAAGTAGAAAAGAGCCGCAAGAAGCTGAATATTCTGAGTTTAGATGAATTCAATGATTATTCCGAGCAAAGTAATTCGGAAATGTCTATTAGGCCGGGAGATTATGTTTATATTAACAACATTAATCAAAAAGGTTATGTATTGGACGGGCCCAATAGTCAGGGTGAAGTTAGTGTGCAGGTAGGAATGCTTAAACTTAATGTAAACCAAAAACAATTAAGCCTGAGCCAGGCGCCGGAAGAGAAAAGAAGCAAATGGCGTACCCAGAGTTATTTGGAAAAGGCTCGTAAAATTTCCAAAGAGATAGATCTGCGCGGAGAAACTGTTGAAGATGCCATAACACTAACTGACAAATATATTGATGATGCCAGTCTGGTAGGATTGGAATCAGTCTCTATCATTCATGGCAAAGGAACCGGTGCTTTGCGCGCGGCTCTTCGGGATTTCCTGAAAAACCATCCGCATGTAAAATCATTGCGCGATGGGTTAAGCCAGGAAGGCGGTTCGGGGGTTACGGTAGTTGAGCTGAATTAGAGCTTGATGATATCATCTACAATATCACGAACCTTCTTATTTTTAGTTTGGTGGTCTTCCAGATTGCAGTAAGGCAATTCCTGACCTGGTTGGAGAAGTACTTTTTCCAAATACTCCTTCGAACAGCCCCCGTTCTGCACAGGGCTGGGAGTATTAGCACGGTAAAGCTTGCCATTATGTCGTGGGTCACGGCAAACATAAACCTCATTATTTAACATGGCAGGAACAGAAAACTCATTATGAATATCGCATTTCTCAAGTGGTGTTTCACTCGTGTCTATTGCTCGCAATTCCGGATTAGGGCAGTAATTGCCTGCCAGTTTACCTGATTCCGGACATATCGACACCATTTGATGGGCATCGCAGGTTTCAGTGGGAACCTTATCCTTCAAACAATATTCAGTTACCAGTTGATCCTGGGGACAGGAATCGGAGGGCCGCTTACCGGATTTCATACAAACTGTTACCTGCACAATACCACTCGGCATGCTGCGCGGCTTGGGATTACTTATTTCAACTGCTTTTTGCAGGGCATTACGAAACATTTGGGCGGGGAAACCTCCACCGTAAATATCATTCATGGTATGTTCCTTATCATATCCCATCCAAACGGCAGCAGAATATCCTGGAGTAAAACCGCAGAACCAGGAGTCTTTGTATTCTTCGGAGGTGCCGGTTTTACCAGCAGTAACAACCCCTGGAACCCGAGCTTTGGTACCAGTGCCTGAAGTGCATACGGTTTGCAGCATACTGCTCATCAGCCAGGCAGTTTGTTCTGACATCACCCGCCGATATTCAGGCTTGTAGCTATATATATCGACACCTTCTGAATCAACTATTTTGCTTATAAAATGCGGTTTAACATACAGACCGCCATTGGCAAATGACCCATAAGCAGCAGCCATTTGAACCGGCGTAACTCCGTGGGTAAGTCCGCCCAGCGAAAGCGGAGCCAGGGCCAGATCGTTGGTTCCTGGAGAATCTACTAGTTCAAGACCAAGATTTTTAGCAAAATCAAAGCCCCGCCGAATACCGATTTTCTCCAGCAATTGGACTGAATAAGTATTAATTGAATACTGCACACCTGTCCGCATGGTAATATGCCCGCGATAAACACCATCATAGTTTTGGGGACTCCATACCGTGCTTCCTATTTGAAAAGAAAGCGGTGCATCATTAAGAGAATAATAGGGCATATATCCTTGCTGTAAAGCAGGACCGTATACAGCCAGCGGTTTAATGGAAGAACCAGGTTGGCGATAAGCCATGGTTGCCCGGTTGAAACCTCTTCTTTGTTCATAGGTTCTGCCACCCATGATAGCTTTGATTTGACCATTGCTATGATCAACTACAGCCATGGCTGATTGAATCTGTTCGCCGCCTTTATGTTCAGATGGAAAATTAGCCGGATTTTTAAAATATTCTTCCATGCTGCTCTCCAAATTCGAGTTCATAGTAGTATAAATTTTCAGGCCCGAACGATAGATAGCATCACTGGGATTATCATAGAACTTGTTTTCCTCTAAAATATCCAGGGCCTCTTCTATTACAGCATCGATAAAATAGCCGTATTTTGATCCCGTATTAGTTGATTTCTTAAAGACCAGGGGAGTTTCAAAAGCTTGATCAGCAGTTTCGCGATCTATGTAGTCACAGTTAACCATGTTGTTCAAAACTAGACGCTGACGCGCTTTGGCTCTATCATAATACTGAAACGGATTATAGCCATTGGGACTCTGGGGCAAACCTGCGATCAGAGAAGATTCCGCTAAAGATAAGGCAGTGGCATCTTTGCCAAAGTAAGTATTGGCAGCAGCTTGAACTCCATATGCGCCAGCTCCGAAAGGTATCTTGTTAAGATACATCTCCATTATCTCATCTTTGGAATAGTTGGCTTCCAACTTAAAGGCGATTAGAGCCTCCTTAATTTTTCTTTCTATTTTTTTATCAAATGTTAAAAAGGCATTTCTCGCTAGCTGTTGCGTTATGGTACTGGCACCTTGACCGGTAAGATCACCAGATTGCATATTTCTCAAAACAGCGCGTAAAATGCCTTTGAAATTAACCCCGTGATGCTTGTAGAAATCCTGATCTTCAGTAGCGAGGATGGCATTTATAAGATCCTGGGGAATTTTATCCAGTCCAATTTCGGTGCGATTTTGTTCAGCATGCAATCCAGCCATGATTTTTCCTTGATCATCGTACAATAAAGTAGTATTAGCTCCAGATAGTTGCTGTGGGTCCCATACCGGTAGGTTTTTGGCGGTATAAACGAATATTCCTACAACCACTCCAGTCATAATTAAAGCACTAAGAATCAATAAATTAATTAAGTTCTTAAATCTTGTCTTAGCGTTTTTGCTCTTCTTATTCTCTTGATTTTTACTGGTCACAAAAAATAGCCTCCTAATAATGACTGTTATTATTTATTAGACAATTGGCAGATAAATTCCTGCTATTGAGAGGAAAGAATAGTATAACGAGGCGAAAAGATGCCCCCCGCTTCTTTAAGCGGTTAGGTTCTTATTAACAAAGCAGGCGGGCGGATTCTAATTTCCCGACTCGTTGCAACGCATCTAAAGAACTGCGGAGCAGTTTCTTTAGATGCTTAAAGTCCTTTCAAAAGCGTTGTTCTTGATGGTTCTAATTATTGCACATAAGCATAATCAGTGCTATATTTTTATGGCAAGGAGGTTATAGCGTGGAAGACAATATAGTGAAACAAGTTGAGCAACAGATGGAAATTATTCGCCGTGGTGTGGCAGAAATTGTCCCCGAGGCCGAACTTAAACAAAAGCTGTATAAATCAATAGAAACCGGGTGTCCCTTAAAAATCAAGCTGGGACTTGATCCTACTGCACCTGATATACATCTGGGGCATACGGTAGTTCTAAACAAACTGCGTCAATTTCAAGATCTGGGCCATGAAATTCACCTTATAATAGGTGATTTTACCGGAAGAATAGGTGATCCTTCGGGAAAATCAGAGACTCGCAAACAGCTGAGCGAAGAGGATATCATGCGCAATGCCGCCACTTATAAAGAACAAATATTTAAGGTGCTTGATCCAAATAAAACCATAATTCATTTTAACAGTGAATGGCTTATGAAACTTAATCTGGTAGATGTTCTAAATCTGGCGGGCCGCTATACAGTGGCTCGGATGCTGGAGCGGGATGATTTTGCCAAACGCTACCGCGAATGTCTCCCTATTGGGATTCATGAGTTTATGTATCCCTTGATGCAGGGTTATGATTCGGTTGAATTGCAGTCTGATATAGAACTGGGCGGAACCGACCAGAAATTTAACCTGCTGGTAGGGCGCAATCTGTTGAAAGAATATGGCTTTGAACCGCAGATAGCTTTAATGATGCCGATATTGGAAGGCATCAATGGAGTGCAAAAGATGAGCAAAAGCTTGGGCAATTACATCGGGGTTAATGAAGAACCCTATGAAATGTTCGGCAAAACCATGTCTATTCCAGATGAATTAATCAGCAGGTATTTTGAACTTTTAACCAGGGTATCCCTGGAAGAAATAAAATCTTTGCAGGAATCAATGAATAATGGGGAGATTAACCCTCGCGATGTCAAAATTCGCCTGGCCAAAGAAATAATTACCACTTATCATAGTGCTGATGATGCAATGAAAGCCGAGGAAAGATTCAAACTGGTATTTTCCCAACGTGACATACCTGAAGATATTCCGGAAATAAGCATAAGCGAAGCTGAAATCTGGCTGCCCAAATTTCTTCATGAGAATGCCATGGTTGAGTCAACCAGTGATGGGCGCCGTATGATTAAACAGGGTGGGGTAAAAGTAGACGGAGAAAAATTCCTTGAGGAAAACTTGCAGCTTGCCAATGACATGGTTGTACAGGTAGGAAAAAGAAAATTTTTACGTCTGCTCAAAATATGATCTTTTTAGTGGGAAATTAAGTACAAAGGGTAAGGCGTAATTAATAGGAACTCTTTAAACCAACTCCTGTCCTCATGAGAAAACATCACATGACAAATAAGTTAAGAGGTGAGGTAACAAAGTAACTTCACCTCTTAACTTTTGCAGTTAATGCCCATCCTCGCACTTTCCCCTTACATCTCACCTTAAATTAATAACTCAACTTTCGTAGTTGACATATTATGCGACATAACTAGTGTGCTTGTCAGTGCTATGAAACTAGCTTATCTGTCATTGCGAGCGCAGCGAAGCAATCTAAAATGACTTGGCGATGGAT
>JAQUBU010000101.1 GCA_028686565.1 Syntrophomonadaceae bacterium | reverse complement strand
AGGCTACATTTCTTTGCTCATAGTGCGAGAATTCCATGGAAAAGCCAGCTCTTCCTTGAGTCAAGGAACGTAAGGAAGTTGAATAGCCAAACAATTCAGCCAGCGGTACAAATCCTCGTATTACCTGGGTGTTGTTTTGGATTTCCATGGATTCGATTTTTCCCCGGCGGTTGCTGATTTGATTTATAATACTGCCTGTAAATTCTTCCGGAGCCACTATTTCCAAACGCATTATTGGTTCTAACAGCAATGGTTGGGCCTTGCGCAGACATTCCTTGGTAGCAAAGATGGCCGCAGTTCTGAAGGCCATTTCGGATGAATCAACTTCATGAAATGAACCATCAAGCAAAGTAGCCTTGATATTTACAACCGGATACCCTTTAATAATTCCTTCCTGCAAAGCCTGCCTGACCCCTGATTCTACAGCAGGAATATATTCCCGGGGTATAGCCCCGCCAACAATTTTGTTTTCAAATTCTATTCCTTCAGAAGGTTCGAGCTTCAGCACTACATGGGCAAACTGCCCTTTGCCACCGGTTTGCTTGACATAGCGTGTTACATGTTCGGCAGCTATAGAAATAGTTTCACGGTAGGCAACCTCGGGCTGGCCGGTGCTGAAATCGATTTTAAATTCTGTCGATAAACGCTCAGCTACTATTTCCAGATGCAGTTCACCCATTCCCGAAATTATTATTTGTCCGGTTTCACTATTATATAAAACCTTAAAGGTCGGGTCCTCGGAAGCGATCTTAGCCAAAGCTTCTGATATTCTATTCTGATCAGCCTGGGTTTTTGGTTCTATGGCAATTTGGATAACTGGTTCCGGGAATGTTATTGATTCCAGGAGCACCTCATTATCTTCGTAACAAAGGGTATCCCCGGTACTTACATCCTTCAAGCCAATTATGGCTACGATATCCCCCGCCGCAATTTCATCTATTTCTTCGCGATGATTGGCATGCATTTTAACCAAACGGCCAATCCGCTCTTTCTTCTTTTTAGTGCTATTGTAAACATAAGTTCCAGCTTTAATTTTACCTGAATAAATCCTGGCAAAGGCCAATTTCCCTACATGACGGTCACTGACTATCTTGAAAACCAGTGCGGTAAAAGCTCCATTGGCATCAGGCAGTATTTCCCGCGTCTCCCCGCTGGCTATATCTATAGCACGGGCGGCTTGCCCATCCATCGGTGAGGGCAAAAAATTAATAATTGAATCCAAGAGTGACTGCACCCCCATATTGCGGTAGGAACTCCCGCAACAGACCGGTACCATCTTCCCGTCTATGGTATTTTTACGAATTACGTTTATCAGGAGTTCTTCCGCTATAGGCTCATTATTGAAATAACATTCAAGTAAAGTCTCATCGGTTTCAGCCAGGCTTTCCAGCATAATTGAACGCCATTTGTCAGCTTCTGTTCTGTATTCATCAGGTATATCGGTTTCATCAATATCATTACCCAGCTTACCGCTAAAAGTCTGGTACTTCATGCTGACTAAATCAATAATTCCCGTAAACACATCATCACCAATTACCGGCAGGGTTATAACCAGAGGATTAGCCCCTAAACGGTTCTTGATCTGATCAATTACCCGTAAAAAATCAGCACCAATGGCATCCATTTTATTAACATAGGCAATCCGGGGTACTTCATATTTGTCGGCCTGCCGCCAGACAGTTTCCGACTGCGGCTCTACGCCGCCTTTACCACAGAAAATAACAACAACTCCATCAAGAATCCGCAAACTTCTTTCCACCTCGGCAGTGAAATCAACGTGTCCTGGTGTATCTATGATATTTATTGTCTTCCCTTTCCAAAAGCACCTGGTTGCTGCTGATGTAACAGTAATACCACGTTCTTTCTCATATGGCAGGTAGTCCATGACACTTTGCCCGTCATGAGTTTCCCCAATTTTATGAGTTAAGCCGGTATAATATAATACCCTTTCAGTCGTGGTAGTTTTTCCGGCGTCAATATGTGCTATTATTCCAATGTTTCTAAGATCCTTTAACATTATCAGATTTTCCTCCTCTTTTGCTTGACCATAAAATTAGCGGCACTTAAAATGCCGCAAAATATGTGTGCTAATCTATAGTTTTCTACCGAATAGTCACCCAGTTATTTATTATATGGGCTATCCAGCTCTCTGTCAAATATTCCAACCGATAAATTCTTTTAACTTATTTTATTAATGGGGATATAACCTTGAATTGCGGAGTGCCTGCTGCCTGCAAGAGATCAAATACCACAGTTTCGGTATTACTGACCACTGCTCCCATATCCCGCATTAAACCCAGTGCATTGCGATAATTGTCATCAGAACGTGAACATACTGCGTCTTTTACTAAGTGAACATTATAGCCAGCCTGCAACAGATCACGAACAGTCTGGAATACGCAGACATGTGTTTCGCTTCCGGTGACAATAAAGGTGTTTTTATTTACGCTCTTAAGTATTTGCCTGCCCTGTACATTACATAATGAAAAATCCATCTTTTCTATATAATGATAGTCACCCAGTTTTTCTTTGATTTCATTTACTGTATGCCCCAGCCCCCCAGGATATTGCTCACTTACTATAACCGGAATATTGAACTGTTTAACAGTATCCAACAGAATCCCTGTATTCTTATATACTTTTTCCCGGTCTTTCATTGCACCCATAAGCCTTTCCTGCAGATCTATTACGATTAAGGCCGTATTCTCTCTATCCAGCTTATATTTACTCATTTCTACCACTCCTCCGTAAAATAGGATAAAATTATTCTATCATTAGATCACATAGTAATTAAAGACAAAACGATAATATTTAAAGATAAACATAGGAAAGCAGGTGCTGTTATGGATTCAGTACTATCTCCTGATTTTTGGGATCGGGAATGGAAAAAATTCCGCGAGAATAATAAGGGTTATTCTGGCAGCCGTTTTTCTCAAAGTAATTACTGGAATAACCGTGCTGAGGATTTTGCCCGGTCAACTATTTATTCTGCGAGCAAATCATCAAGAACCAAACAGGTTTTCGATTTTCTGGATTCCTTTGATATTATCAAACCGGGAATGAGGATTCTCGATATAGGTTCGGGACCAGGGTCTTTTGCTATTCCTTTTGCTGCTATGAATATTGATGTAGTGGCAATTGATCCTGCTCCTAAAATGCTGGAAATTTTGCGGTCCGTCATGCCTCCTGAATTGCCCGGAAGTATTACAACAGTTGAAGGTCTTTGGGAAGATATTGACATAAAGCAAAATGGCTGGGAGAATAACTTCGACCTGGTTTTTGCTTCCATGTGTCCTGGAGTTCACGACCAGAAAGCCATTGAAAAAATGATGCTCTCCTCCAAGAAATGGTGTTATTTCAGTGGATTCTCAGGCTCCAAAAAGCTCTCTCTTCACGATGAAGTATTAACCAGACTGTTTAATCGCAAGTATAAAAACCATTTTAACGATATTATTTTCCCCTTTAATATAATTTACTCGCTTGGGCTTAAACCAAGTATCACTTTTACGAAAACTCACAACCAACAATCACAGGATATTGATTCATATAAAAGCGAAATACTGGATATCGTAAAAAATATCTCTCCTGTAAGCCCGGAGATAGAAGCCATTATTGATAGTGTTATTGCAAAACACTCTTGTGGAGATAGTATTAAGCAGCAGATCTCTGCGGTGGTAGGAATGATGGTTTGGCAAAAATCGCAATAATTTTCGCAGTTAAAATAGTCTATACTTCATAAAATGCAAATTTGTATCCCATATGGATATCATCAGGGACTATACCTTTACTCGAACTGCCACAAGTATAATCCCCTTCATCCTTTCGGATTAATGATTTGGATAATTCCTAAAATTCATCTAACTATTCATCTGCAAATTGAGCCCTCACTACTGGGCTGAAAACTATTTGTGCTACCTTTTGTTCGGGTAAGACACGAACTGGTTTATCAGAAACATTCAATAAAAGAACCTGAACTTCACCTACATGTTCTGAGTCAATAGTAGCTGGTGAGTTAACTACTACAATTCCTTTTTTCGCCATTCCGGAACGGCTTCTTATTTGGGCTTCGTAAGAATCCGGAATTTTAATGGCAAAACCTGTAGGTAAGGTCTTAACCTCATGAGGATAAAGTACTACTTCTTCTAAAATAGCAACACTGATGTCACAACCAGCAGCTCCTCTGGTCTCATACTCAGGTATTCTTGCATAATCAACCAGTTTTTTGAACTGCACCTCGATCTTCTCCATATTATACCTCCATGTCTTCCTTCATTTTAACTTCAACTTCTTTTTCATTATAACAGTCAAAACCAATTCTCTCCATAGAACAAATTAGCAAAGCTTTTTTTATAAAACAAAACACCCGGCCGAAGCCAGGCGTATGTAAGGAAAAGGAGTGGATAATGTCTTTGTTATATTATCATATAGCATATGTAAAACCGTGTAACAATTAGGCCAAAGTTGCTTTCTTTTAATGTTTTTTAAAGCTGCTTTATGTTATATAATGTTTATTATAATATAATTAAAGACTTGGATTATTTTAACAATGATATATTTTAAATTATTTTGGTGAGGTGTATTGATGTTAGACAAGCTTAAGAAAATATTTTATAATAAGTCTGCTCTTTTGCTTATAATTTTAACTTTAGCTTTATTGTTTAAGATGACACTATTGGCAATAAGAGTTATAGAACAAATGTAGTTTTTATTACATTTTTTTTGCCTGAGGAGTTTAAATTATAGTTGCCTGTTCTAATAAAGGCTTGACAATACTTGTTAGCTTATAATATAATTTCTTTTGCTGAGATTATTAAAATATGCGGCAGTGGCGGAACTGGCAGACGCGTACGGTTCAGGTCCGTATGGCAGCAATGTTGTGGGGGTTCAAGTCCCTTCTGCCGCACCATAGAAAATTAAGGAGGCCTAATGGCCTCCTTTCTTATTGCAGACCAAGTCTGCTAATTTTTGCAGGACAAATGAGATCAAGGCATGAGAAAGCCCGCGCTTGTAGCGTCCCTAAGTTTATGCTAGAGCGGGCTTTTAAAAATAACGCTGCGATTAAGCTATAAACCTGCAGGGAAGTCTTTATGCCTCCCTAAATCCGTTATACACCATTCCAACCTTTGTTATCGTTTAATACACCTTCCTGACCGGTACTTTTCACTTTATCCGAGCTTTTTTTGGTTTTTTGGCCGGTATCCCGGCTTTTATTTTTTTCTGTTTTTTGCTTGCTCATTATATTCACCTCCAGTAGTAGTATGCAAATAATTTTATTGCTTCATTCATCTTCTATAATTAACCAAAATTGTAACCCCTGAAGAAATCCCAGTTTGATAATGTGGGATGCATAGATATGTGCGGATGTCGGCGGAGCATCGCAATAACACCCAGCAAAGGCAAGCAAGAAAAGGGGGCGAACGACACGGATGTCACGAGAGGGCAACGAAGCAGTGATGTGTATTTTTCCCGGTACCCCTTGAACTGCAAGACAAGCTGAAGATGTTTTCCATCCAAGACTTTACACCTAAATATTTATGTATCCTACATTAGATTTTACGATTTTTTAAGGGTCAACTAAATAAAACTTGTTAGGTGTAATTTAATATTTATTCTTTTGAATAGAACTTACCCTGCCAAGAATCCCGTTCAATCAAAACCTTATCAATCAGATTTAATACTTCCCATTTATTTAAAGTCCATTGGGGTTCAAGGAGTAATTCTCTAGGACTATCTCCGGTCAAACGATGAACAACCACTTCCGGGCTGAGCATTTCCAATATATCCACTACCAGGTTGACATACTGCTCGCGCGTTAAAAAATCAAAGCTGTCATCCTGGTATAGCTTTACCAGAGGTGTATTTTTCATAAGGTGAAGCGCATGGATTTTTATCCCTTTAATAGGCAGGGAAGCTACTTTCCTGCCGGTAGCAAGCATATCTTCCCGGTTTTCTCCGGGAAGTCCCAATATAATGTGAGCACAGCTTTCAATTCTTCGCTCATGCAAATGCTTAAGCGCAACCGCGAAATTCTCGAATGTATAGTGAAGATTAAGCAATCGTGAGGTCTTAAGGTGTATAGATTGCAACCCAAGTTCCACCCAGAGATAAACATGCTGGTTAATCTCCCCTAACAGGTCCATTACCTCCGGAGGAAGGCAATCTGGTCGAGTTGCCACTGCCAGTCCCACTACTCCTTCTTGCTGCAAGGCTGACTGATATATTTTGCGCAGTTTGTCAGCTGGTGCATAGGTGTTTGAGAAAGCCTGAAAATAGGCAATATATTTCCCTGTTCCCCATTTTTTGTGCATCACTTTCTTAAGTTGGTGAAACTGCTCTTCAATACTGCTGTTTCTATCACCGGCAAAATCTCCTGCCCCCCTGGCACTGCAAAAAAGGCATCCCAATTGAGAGTAGGTACCATCCCGGTTAGGACATGTGAACCCGCCATCAAGAGCTATTTTAAAAACTTTTTGTCCAAATTTTCGCCGCATTTGATAATTCAAGCTATTATAGCGTTTACCATCCCAGAGATGATTTGCCATCTGTTTTTCTCCTAGCTGTCCTATTTATTGAGCCATTATCATTGTATAATAAGATTTAGTCATTTGAACTTAATAAAATATCCAGAATTAATTAATAGATTTACATACGTATTCGTTTAGCTGAAAGGAGCACTTATTTTGCAAACAAACAAGAAAAAGGAATATGCCTTGGTTTTATTCTTTGTTGTCGTTATATCCACAACTGCGTTTTTTATATCCAAAGATCGTGCCCAGCTTGAAACCATTGTCCCGCAAGAACAGTTGGTACTGGAAGAAACAGATTTTAGAGTTAACAGCGGAAATAGTATCTTATTGGTCGGTACTTCTACCCGTGATGAGGCTATTAAAGTTTTCCCCCAAGGCAAAACCTTAGGAATGAGTACTATTTATAAGCCTGATAATATCGATTGTCTATTAACCTTTGATGAGGATGAGAAGTTTCTCCAGAAATTGCATTTAAATAGTCAGGAAATCCAAACTTATAGGGGTATTAAAGTAGGAGACCCCTTCACCCTGGTTGTTGAGAAGTATGGGCCCAATTATTCCTCTGTCGGTCATCCGGGCAAATCAAGCGACTTTGATGCGGTATACGGGGTAGGTAATAACATAATATTTCAAGTAAGAGAAGATAAGGTAAAAACCATTATCCTGCAAAAAGAATAATAAACTGAAATTTATGAAATTTATTAAAAATTATCCGTTAAGATACTATAATTCAACTTTCGCAATTGACTTATGATACTATGCACCAAGGTAGTGTCATTGTCATGAAACCAGCGTACTTGTCATTCCGAGGAGCTACCGTACCTGTCATTGTTATGAAACTAGCGTACTTGTCATTGCAAGGAGCGCAGCGCCTTCCTGTCATTGCGAGCGCAGCGCGGCAATCTTCCCCCGGTCATTGATTACGTAAACAAAAGCGAGGAAGATTGCCGCGTCGCTGCGCTTCTCGCAATGACAAGTACGCTAG
>JAQUBU010000100.1 GCA_028686565.1 Syntrophomonadaceae bacterium | reverse complement strand
TAGTACAGCTTACGAAAACCATGTAAACAGTTTTTTGGTTAAACCAATAGATTTCACTAAGTTTTCTGCGTTAATGGACGATCTGGGCATGTACTGGCTGGGCTGGAATACTAATCCATATAAATAAGAAATAATATTGATTTCATCATGGTTATGGCGACAGGAGGAATAGCATTGAAAAATGCAGTCAATGTATTAATTGTAGATGATGATGATGCACATATAGAATTAATAAAACGAGCTTTTGATTCACATAGGGCAAGCTTTAATCTGTTAACAGAATCTACGCTTGCTGGAGCACGTCTTTATCTTCAAAATAACATACCAAATATTGTATTATGTGATTGGCTGCTTCCCGATGGAACCGGGATCGAATTATTGTCTCCGGATCGTAATGCAGCCCTTTTTCCAGTCGTTCTGATGACCAGCCATGGTAATGAGGAACTGGCTGTCGGTGCTATGAAAGCTGGAGCTCTGGATTATCTCGTTAAATCACCGGATACCTTTGCCAATATGCCGGATTTTGTGGTACGTGCACACCGGGAATGGAAGCACATAATCGCCCGCAAAGAGGCTGAAGTTAAGCTGCAGCAGGTTTTGCTGCAGACGGTGGAAAGCCTTTCATTAATGGTTGAAAAGCGTGATCCCTTTACCGCCGGGCACCAAAAAAAGGTTTGCCAGCTGGCATGTGCTATAGCTGGCGAGATGAAACTGGATGAAAAGGTTAAGAGTGGAATATATATAGCCTCCATATTGCATGATATAGGCAAAATATCAATTCCAGCAGAGTATTTGAGCAAACCCGGAACCTTGGATCCAGTAGAATTCACTATTATAAAAGCTCATCCTCAAATAGCATATGAGATGTTAAGCTCTATTGACTTTGATTCCCCCGTTATGAAAATTGTTCAACAGCACCATGAAAAATGCAATGGCAGCGGTTATCCTTTTGGGCTGAAACAACGGGATATATTGCTGGAGGCACGTATTATAACAGTAGCAGATGTAGTCGAAGCAATTTCTTCCCATCGTCCTTACCGGCCTGCTCTGGGGATTGATGCAGCATTACAGGAAATATCGTCTAATGCGGGAGAATTATATGACCCTGATGTAGTTGAAGCTTGTTTGCGATTGTTTAAAAATGGTTTTAAATTTAACATTTAAAATCCCAGCCCAAAGCCCCCTCTCGACCCAGAGGGGGCTTTGGGCTGGGATTAGGGGTATACTATAAAAGGTATAACGATGCGAAAAGATGTCCTCCGCTTTTTTAAGCAGTCGGGTTCCTGTTAATAAAACAGGCGGCGGATTATAACGAGGTGCTGCCTCGATGCAGCAGTATGTTGAAACTACTGAGCAGTTTCTTTTGGTGCTTAAATCAGCGCTTCGTTGCAGCGGTGTGAAAGAAAATATTGCACAGTTACTTTTGATGCTTAAATGAGTTAATGTTGTACTCGAATTAAAATTAACAAGATTGAAAGGATTTTATGGAATTTTTACCGATTAACCAAGCAGACTTAAAGCGAAGAAAATGGGGGCAATTGGACATTATTCTGGTGAGCGGAGATGCCTATGTAGATCATCCAGCATGGGCGGCAGCCATATTAGGCCGTTTTCTTGAAAAACAAGGATACCGGGTAGGCATTATAGCTCAACCTGATTGGCATAGCCTCGATGATTTTAAACAACTGGGTGCACCGCGCTTATTTTTCGGAGTTTCAGCAGGTAATTTGGACTCCATGGTTAATCATTATACTGCTGATATGAAAAAAAGGCGCGAAGATTTATATTCACCTGGGGGGAAATCAGGACTACGTCCTGATCGTGCCACCATAGTATATACTAACCGTCTGCGGGAAGCCTATCCAGGTGTACCGGTAATCATTGGGGGCATCGAAGCCAGTCTAAGACGTTTGGCCCACTATGATTATTGGAGCAACAAGGTGCGGCGCTCAATATTGCTGGACAGCAAAGCTGATTTGCTTATTTATGGCATGGGTGAGTTCAAACTTTTAGAAATTGCCAGGTTTATTAAAAATGGCGGGGAAATTAGCAAGCTTGACTATTTGCATGGTACTGCCTATATATCATCTGTTCTGCCGGAAAAATCCCTGGAAATCCCATCCTACGAGAGAGTCAAAGAAAATCTCACGGACTTTTCCCAAAGTACCCGGTTAGTTTTCAAGAACACTAATCCCTATTGCTCTCCTCCCCTGGCCCAAAAGCACGGGGATAGATGGGTCATTACAAACCCGCCTGACCTTCCCTTGACCAGCCAGCAGATGGACAGTATTTATGACATTCCCTTCCTGCGCCGTTATCATCCGGTATATGAAGCTGATGGAGGTGTTCCAGCTTTGACACCGGTGCAGTTTTCGATACTTACTCACCGGGGATGCTTTGGCGGCTGTTCATTTTGTTCCATAGGGCTTCACCAGGGAAAATTCATTCAGAGCCGCAGCATAAGATCACTGCTGGCTGAGGCAGAATCATTTTCTTCTCATCCGGATTTTAGAGGCAGCATTCCTGACCTGGGAGCAGCATCAGCCAATATGTATGGTATGAAGAGAAAGAAAAGCGAAACTTGCGAAAAGTGCCAAAAATTAAGCTGTCTATATCCACAAGCTTGTAAAAATCTTGATACTGATCATTCTCCTTCACTGCAGCTCTGGGATAAAATGCGCAAAATTAAAGCGGTCACTAATATACGTGTGGCATCAGGAGTGCGTTATGATTTAATATTGCAGGATAAATCCGGACAGTATTTACGCGATTTATGTCAGTACCATGTTGGCGGGCAGCTTAAAATTGCTCCTGAACATATATCAGCACAAGTAACTGACATAATGTCCAAACCAGGTCGCTCCCAGTATGAACAGTTTATCGCCGCCTTTAATAAAGTAAATAAAAAACTTGGCAAAGAACAATATTTAATCCCTTATTTTATTTCAGCTCATCCTGGCAGCAGTATAAATGAAAGTATTGAATTAGCTGAATTTCTTCGTGATCATATGCAATATTATCCCGAACAGGTACAAAACTTCACGCCTACCCCTATGACAATATCGACCAGTATGTATCATACCGGCATTAATCCCATGAATGGCAAGCAGGTATATGTAGCTAAAAGCAGTCAGGAAAGAAAAGCTCAGCGTGCTCTCCTGCAGTATCGAAAACCCGCTAATCAAAAATTGGTAAGAGAGACCCTGGAAAAATGCGGGCGATTTGACTTGATCGGCTCTTCGCCCCGCGCTTTGGTCAGGGGAAATCCTTCTTCAGATAAACAACAGGCTGGAGAATTTAAAAGGAATAATAAAGCTGGCAAACGAACCAGAAGGAGTAAAAAGAAATAATTACTATTCCCCATTCACTAAAAGACCGAAACAGGCATGAAAATTTGTTATGGCCAAATAAATAGACGAGTCTAATTTGTCCTAAAGCTATTGCGCATGAATTTATCGGCATTCTTAGGCATTTCATATATATAGGAACCTATTACCATACTCCTGAATAACATGTATTGAAATTGAAAGGAGATGGTTGCGGTGCCGAATATTTTCTTCTCTCCCCAATCCAATACCTATATATCCCAATACTACCCTAATACAAAATATAATGGCTCCACTTCCCTGTTTGTCAGCAGATTCCAAACTACCGGAGATATTTACCGGAGCTTGCTTCGTTTTTGTCTTATAAATCCGGAATGCAGTTCGGATAATATTCATGGTGGTGCCACTATTAACGAAGCATATCTGCGCTTGACCATTGCCAGGAATCAAATACCCCCAGGCAGCAGCATCAATATAAATGCTTACCGGATTTTGCAGCCCTGGAATGCCAGTAAAGTAACCTGGAACACTCAACCTGTTTTTGGAACTAGTCCCGAGGTCAGCGTACCGGTAGGAGCAAGTTTGGGTACCTTGGAAATGAATTTGACCAATCTGGTAAGAGGATGGTTTGATGGCAGCATACCCAATGCAGGACTGCTCTTAACCGGTGATGAAATAAATAATCGCCTGTTGGGATTCTATTCCAGTTACGCGCCCAATATCACCCTTTGGCCCCGGTTGTATATTAACTATACTTGATGTTAGAGGTAAGGCTTGAAACATGAGGAGTAAACCAGCTAACATTAAAAAAATACCGATCAACAGAAGGGACTGGCTTGGGCCATTCCCCTTCTATATTTTTTATCTCCACTAAAAAGCTTAATTCCTGGCCAGTTGCTTTCATATGTAAATATGGCGATAGTCAAAAAAGCATTACAAAATACTTTTTTTGATTGTGCAGATTTATAAATCAATCAATCTCTTTATCAAGCAGCAGGTTGGCGCGGTTTATTGCCCGGGGGCCATAGCGTTCCCTAATATCATCCATAAGCTGGTCAATTCTTTTATGATCAGCAGTCAATTGGGGATCGAAAAGACTTCCCTGCTCCAAGCCTGCAGATGGTGATAAATTACCGAGTGATAAACCGAAAAGGCGAAGGGCCTTTTTGCCATCGTAGGATTGATCTAATAATTCGTTGGCAATTTGAGTAATGGTTATATCAGAATTGCAAGGCGGAAAGGTTTTGCGACGGGTTATAGTTTTAAAATCATAATATCTGATTTTTATGGTAATACTGGCAGCGTTAAGATCTTCTTTACGTAATTTTCTGCATAGTTCAGCGGCAAATTGAGCAATTAGCTTTTTCAAATATGCTGTATCTTTTATATCCTCAGGAAAGGTTTCTTCCCTGCCCATAGACTTTCTTTCATGTTCTGGTTCCAATTCCCTGTTATCAATCCCGTGCGCCAATTCCCAGAATATGCGGCCGGTTGTCCCTAATTTTGCTTCCATCCATTCAGGAGGTAATATCTGAATATCACCAATTGTTTTTAAACCTAGTTTCTCCAGGTTCTGCTGAGTTTTCTTCCCTACTCCCCAGATTCGAGATACCGGCAGTGGTCTTAGTAAATCCAGAGCTTGACTTGGAGCAATAACACGTAAACCATCTGGTTTATCCATATCTGATGCAAGTTTGGCGAGGAATTTATTATATGAAATTCCTACCGATATGGTGAGCCCCAGTTCGGTATTGACTTGTTTCTTAATCAAATAACCGATTTTCTCGGGACTGCCGAAAATACCTGAACAGCCGCTGATATCCAAAAAAGCTTCATCAATAGATACGATCTCCATAACCGGGGAGTATTGGTTTAGAATGGCAAATACCTGTTTTGATACTTCAAGGTAGCGAGGCATATTTACCGGGAGTAAAACTGCCTGGGGGCATAGTCGATAAGCCTGAGCGGTAGGCATGGCTGATCTGATACCATATTTTCTGGCTTCATAAGAGCAAGTTGATACTACTCCCCGGGAATGCATATCTCCACCAACTACAACCGGTTTTCCTCTTAATGATGGGTTGTCCATCTGTTCCACGGAAGCAAAGAATGCATCGAGATCACAATGAAGGATATCAGTTAGCTGATTATAATGGTATTTCTTGTCAACTGACATGTACATTTCCTCCATAAATATATTAATAAACCACTATAGCAGCAACACAGTAAAAAATGTTCCAGATATCTTTTTAAGTAAAGCTAAATTTTGCGCGCAGACTTTTAAGTCAATTAAAGTAACCTCATCACGACAATTATCAATATATATTTATAATATTATCAAAATAATTTCAAAAGAAAATTATCACTATTCAGCTTACTGTAGAATATACAACTCCAACTGTACCTAATCCGGTATGCAAACCTATAACCGGACCGATTGTACATATACTCACGGGCAGAGCATAGCGTTCCATGAGGATTTCTTTTAATTGCTGGGCTTTGGCAGGAGCATTAATGTGATGGACAATAATTTCTTTCAAGCCGAATTTTTTACTATCCTCTTCCATAAGATTAATAATGCGTTTTATTGCATTCGAGCTGCCCCGGCATTTTTCCAGCAGGTGTGTCATGCCTTTTTCCATGTCAACTGTTAATATTGGGTGAATATTTAATATGGACCCCAGCAGAGCTGAAGCAGTTCCTATCCGTCCGCCTTTTTTTAAGTATTTAAGAGTTTCAGGCACAAAATAGAAGTGAACTCGATTTCGTGTATTGCGAGCTATCTGCAATGCTTCCTGCATATTCAGACCTGATTTAACTGCTCTAGCAGCTTCTAAAACTTGGATACCTAACGCCATACAATTAGTACAAGAGTCAAATATTTCAATTTTAGCGGCAGGATATTTTTGTAGCAGTTGTTCTTTTGTGCTCAATGCTGTGTCATAAGTTCCACTCATAGCTGAGGAAATAAAAATGCCTAAAATATCATCACCATTTGCCAATGTTTTTTCAAATGCATCAAAAATTGTGCCTGGTGCCGGCAGAGATGAGGTTGGAATTATTCCGGTACTTTCTATCTTATTGTAAAAATAATCATAATCGACTTCATTCTCTGGATATGATTCATCAGGAAAATGAATGCTTAGCGGCAGGATATTAATATTCAATTCTTCCTGCAAGGATTTATCAATATATGATGTGCTGTCAGTAAAAATCTTAATACCCATCTTAAATATCCTCCCAGATTAAACTCTTTAAACTATTTCGTGATTCTTTGTGTTTTTCCTGTTAAATATATTTAGAATGGGAAAGTTTTCATACAAATTAAAAAACCTCCAGTATAAATGACTGGAGGTTTAATCACCTGCCTTGCATGGGCAATAATATATGGTGGGAAGAGGTCGCTGCTCAATTGAACGGTAACCTCATGCTCGATTCATGTTTATTTGACCATTACAACATTTATAGCTTTAATCAAGGCAGTAGCTGTATCACCTTTCTTAAACCCGACTTGCAGTAAAGAATCGGTTGTCATGACAGAAGTGATCTCATTATCACCGGCTTTAATTACAACTTCTGACATTATATCGCCCTGCTTTATTTCTATTATTTCACCAGTTAATTTATTACGAACACCAGCTTCCATATTTCCACCTCCCTTTTAGGATTATTATAGTAGTATTTACTACTTTTCACAATTTGATTTATGCTGCCAGAAAAAAATACCCCCTTTCTCTTCCTTTAGTAAATAACTCAACTTTCGTAGTTGACATATTATGCGACATAACTAGTGTGCTTGTCATTGCTATGAAACTAGCGTACTTGTCATTGCGAGCGCAGCGAAGCAATCCATCCATCCATCACTAAGTCATTTTAGATTTCTTCTCTACCGCTCGCAATTATCACGGGTAATAACCCGCCACGATAAACGAAAAGCGTTAGACCGTTTTTCATTTACGTAATCAATTACGGGGGAAGATTGCCGCGCTGCGCTCGCAATGACAGGTTGGCGCTGCGCTCGCAATTATCACGCGCTGGGCGCACCACAATAAATGAATAGTTTTTGCGGTTCTGATTCATAATTTTACCATGGCACGAGTTCGACAGTTTCATAGCAATGACAGGAAGGCGCTGCGCTTGCAATGACAAGTACACTAGTATCATAACAATGACAGGTACGCTAGTTTCATAGCAATGACAAGCACACTAGTTTCATAACAATGA